>JAOAQY010000119.1 GCA_025210965.1 Tissierellales bacterium | reverse complement strand
TTTAAGTGGTACGTATATATCAAATAACGATGCAGTAGCTAAATCTGGCATTTTTATCTTAGCTAGGTCATTTGATAATTTAACAATTTCAAATCTAAATGATTATATAGATTCTCAGCATTTACTTTCAATAAGTATAAGCGATAAAGAATTAAAATCTTCTTTCGATTCAACTAGTGGCATTTTAAAGTTTGATGCTCCAGTTTACAATGGTATTGAAGACATTGCTTATATTCATCTTGAATATGATATAAGCTCGTTTATAAAATTATTTTCCAAATCAGCAAAAACAATATTCACTATAATCGTAATTTGCGTAGTAATAGCAGTTTCAATTTTTGCGGTACAAATGAATGTTTGGAATAAAAGGCTAGTTAAAATAATTGACGATATAAATATAATAGCATCTACTCAGCAATATAATCTAAAGCTCCAAGAAAAGGGTGGGTTTGAAGCCGTAAATCTAAGTAGATCTATAAACAGACTTACAACAGAAATAAATGATCACTTAGACTCTATTGAAAATCATTATATTGAATCTATAGAAGTCGTTGCAAAAGCTATGGAAGTAAATGATCCTTATACGAAAGGGCACGCTGAAAGAGTAGCTGAATTTGCAGTTGAAATAGCTAAAGCTGGTGACTATGACATCGACATAGAACACCTTCGATTGGCTGGATTATTACACGATATAGGTAAAATAGGAATACCACACCATATCTTAAATAAACCTGGAAAATTAGATGATAGTGAATACATCATAATTAAATCACATTCTGAAAAAGGTTATGCTATATTAAATACTGCATCCATATTTGGAGACGTAAAACACATGGTTTTATACCACCACGAAAAATTTGATGGTTCTGGTTATCCTACAGGTATTTTTGGAAATAATATTCCACTAGGAGCTCGCATACTTGCAATAGCTGATGTATTTGACGCAATTAGCTCTGACAGAGCCTATAGAAATGCAATGCCCTTTGAAAAAGTAATGTCTATTATGGTTTCTGAATCTGGAAAGGCTTTTGATCCTGATATTTTAGAAGTTTTCCTAAAAATTTCTGATGATATCTTTCCTAAATAGACGAACTTAGTATGATAAAAAAGCTCAGTAAAATAGTTTTCAAACTGTTTTACTGAGCTTTTATTCTTGTAAATCGCTTTAACTCATCTACATATTTGGATTTTTGATCTATCATCTCCAACAGCAATTTGTAGATTCTAGTATCTTCAGCTTCGCTCTTCTGAACTAAACGACCCTGAATATCCAAAAGTAACGCAATCATTCCCTCTTCTAATTCTATTGCAAAGTTAATTATCTCATTCTTTGTTTTGAGCTGAGGTATACTCTCAATCCTAGCCTTGTATTGATTCATCAAAGATGCAACTTTGTCATAAATAAAGAAATCTATGATTTCAGCTTCTTGTGTTTTCATCTGCACTGTCAATTGCTCATAATATGTTATATCTCTACTCGTTTTGTCCCTAAGCATTTTAAGTAGTATTTTTTTCCCAACATCTTTTTCTTTCTTTTTCAAATTCGCCCATATTTGCTTTCTCCACTTAGCTTGTAAGATGAGCTTTTCCATCAAATCTAATCCAGTATACATTTTTCTCTCCTTTTTTATCACCACTTAGCTCTAAAAACTTCATATTGTTTGGCCAAATATCTAGAAACTCTTTCGGATTCAATCTTCCAATCGCTTTCTTTTAGAATCTCAATGTACTCCGCCAAAAACTTTTTAAACTCAGAATCATCTCCGTGCTTCATAAACTCTATATACTTTATCTTTATGTCATCAAATAAATATCCTTCGTAATCTGCTACAGGCGTATTATTAAGTCCGTATACATATACAGAAATCAAATAGTAATATCTATCCTTCACCTGATCATAATAATCTGATATCACATGTTCTTTGAGATATTTTTCATGATTTACTATTCTCCTGCCTAGATCTTCCCAGCTCACTAAAAGAACTCTCTCGCTCTCTAATCTTTCATTATACTCATCTCTTTGCAATTTCAAGTAAGCTCCATAACTATTTGACAAATAAGCTCCATAGTTCTTAACTATTTCGCTATAGTCAACACTTTCTCCATCTTTAAGTATTTCTTGAATAAGCGTTTCTACCAGTGCATCTGCTCCAATAGCTGTCATTTTACTTGCATTTGCCACAGCATAATTTTCTATTATCTTTAAATCTGCC
Organism: Tissierellales bacterium; assembly: GCA_025210965.1. Classification (NCBI taxonomy): domain Bacteria; kingdom Bacillati; phylum Bacillota; class Tissierellia; order Tissierellales; species Tissierellales bacterium. The sequence continues at coordinate 3,473 of JAOAQY010000119.1, read as the reverse complement.
TCATGTTCTATCAATAAGTCGAATTCTTTCAATATTTCTTTATCCTTTTGAAAAAAATTGTCTATTTCAATATATGAATCATCATTTATATTGTTAATATCAGTTGGTCTGCAAGCTGCAAGCAAGGCAAGCATTACAAGTATACCCAAATTTTTAGCAAAGTACGTCATAAATCATCGACCCTCTCAAAATATAATTTCCTATAGTATATCATCGGCATTCATCATATCACGATTGATAGTATAACACAAAATTTTTAGATTTTTTGCAAAAAAGAAGCTATCAAACACTCGATAGCTTCTTTCACTAAATCCTATTTAAAAAACAAATCTAAATCATCTTCTACGCTTTGAATTCCAGCAATTCCAAAATTATCAACAAGTACTTTTGCAACATTTGGTGATAAGAATCCAGGAAGTGTTGGTCCTAAGTGGATATCTTTAACTCCAAGTGACAATAGTGCAAGTAATACAATTACCGCTTTTTGCTCATACCAAGCAATATTGTATATAATTGGAAGCTCATTTATATCATTTAACTCAAATACTTCTTTCAATTTAAGTGCTATAACTGCTAGTGAGTATGAGTCATTACACTGTCCTGCATCTAGAACTCTTGGAATGCCTCCTATATCACCTAAATTAAGTTTATTGTATCTATACTTCGCACATCCTGCTGTAAGTATAACTGTATCTTTAGGTAGTTTTTCTGCAAATTCTGTATAGTAAGATCTGCTCTTCATTCTAGCATCACAGCCTGCCATTACAACAAATTTCTTTATAGCTCCGCTCTTAACTGCATCCACTACTTTATCAGCTAGTGCCATAACTTGATGATGTGCAAATCCACCTATGATTTCACCATTTTCAATCTCAGTTGGCGATTCACATTTTTTTGCAAGTTCTATAATCTCACTGAAATCTTTTGCATTGCCATCTTTTCTATCTGGAATATATTTCAATCCATCAAATCCAACAGCACCTGTTGTAAAAATCCTGTCTCTATAGCTATCCTTTGGAGGTACTATACAATTTGTCGTCATCAAAATTGGACCATTGAAACTTGCAAATTCTTTATCTTGTTTCCACCATGCATTTCCATAGTTTCCAACAAAATGATCGTATTTTTTAAATGCTGGATAGTAATTTGCAGGAAGCATCTCACTATGAGTGTACACATCTACACCAGTTCCTTCTGTTTGTTTTAAAAGTTCTTCCATATCTTTTAAATCATGGCCTGAAATTAGTATAGCAGGGTTATTTCTAACGCCAATATTGACCTTAGTCATTTCAGGATTTCCATAAGTAGATGTATTTGCCCCATCTAAAAGTGCCATCACTTTTACACCAAATTCACCAGTCTTAAGTGTAAGTGCAACCAAATCATCACCGCTAAGTCCATCATCTAGAGTCGCTGCTAGTGCGCCTTGCATAAATGCATATATTTCTCTATCTTCATGACCGAGCATTTCAGCATGATGTCCATAAGCCGCCATTCCCTTAACTCCATAAGTTATAAGTTCTCTAAGGGATCTCACATCTTCATTTTCCGTTCTAAGTACTCCAACAGACTCAGCTTTTTTGTCCATTTCTTCGCTTGTTTCAACTACAAAAGTTTGTGCATCTTTGTGCTCTTCTAATACCACACCATGTTTGCTTGCAAGTTCTCTTAAGGTATTTCGAATTCCATAGCCTTTTCTTATTTGTTCTTCAAATCTATCCCTAGCAAAATTTGCATTAGTTATAGTCATAAATAAACTCTCTACTATAAATCTATCTGCAGCAAGTGAATCTACATCTTTTTTTCTAAGCTGAACTAAATCTTCACTTAGACCTTTACACATATATATCAAAAGGTCCTGTAAATTTGCAACTTCAGCAGTCTTACCACAGACTCCCCTCACCGTACAACCTGTGTTTTTTGCTGTTTCTTGACATTGATAACAAAACATACTCATAATAGAAATCCCTCCATATTTTTATTTTTTCTAAGCTAATTCTATATAAAAAGCCCTAATAAATCGGTAACATATGTTACCGATTGTAAAAAGACTAAATAATTATGGATATTTTTCCTCTATGCTTCCTAGATTCCATGTATTCATGCGCTTTTGAAATCTCTTCAAGTGTAAACTGAGTTTTATCTCTAAAAACTTTTAGCTTACTCTGTTCTATGAGCTCAGCAATCCTTCTCATATGCTGACCTTGTTTTTCTCTACTATAATTGTCTAAAAGTGGCAAACATGTAAACACTGCACTAAGTGTAAGAGCCTTTCTATGAACGAGCGAAAGATTATGATTCCCTCTAGCTACAGTAGTTATAATAGTACCTCCTGGTTTAACCACCTCAAATGATTTTTCTAAATGAACTCCTCCAATCGTATCAAATACAAAATCAAACCCCTCGTCATTTGTATAAATTTCTTTATATTCGCTAGGAGTCATAACAGAATAATCTATCGCAACATCTGCTCCAAATGAATTAGCTAGAGCTCTATTGTCCTTGCTAACTGTAGTGTAGACTTTTGCCCCTTTCATTTTCGCAAGCTGTATTGCAATATGTCCAACACCTCCAACACCGCCATGTATCAAAATACTATCTCCAGAATTTATCTGCATTCTCTCAATGATAGCTTCCCATGCAGTTAGTGATACTAGCGGATAGAGTGCAGCTTCATCAAATGTAACACCTTCTGGTATTTTTGCCAAAAGCCTTGCATCTGCTACAGTATATTCTGCAAGTGTTCCATGAGTACCTTTGACCCCTCCAATATATCCGAAGACCCTATCTCCTAGTTTGAATTGAGCTACGCCTTCACCTATCTCCTCTACTACACCAGAGACATCGCCATGAAGTACTGCTGGAAGTTTAGGTGAAATTGAAGGCACCACTCCTGATCGTATCTTTATATCTATGGGATTCAAGCTAGTGGCCTTTACCCTTATCAAAATTTCTCCGCTATTTGGTTTTGGTCTTTCCAATGTTTTCGCTTCAAATACCTTAGCACAGCCAAAATGTTCAATCACTTGTGCATACATTCCGCTCCACCTCCTAGGTTTTTATTACCCATTGATAAAGCTCTGAATCGTCTCCTCTCCTGTAAGCATATCTTTTATTTTAAACTCACCCTCATTCATCATGTTTTCATCAACAAAAATAATTTTTTTCGCGCCAATTTTATTCGCATAATTCATTTTTTTCTTAAGGCTTTGTTTTTCGAAATACAGACAAGAGCTAAAACCCTCACTTTGTAATTTTTTTGATATCTCTCCTGCAAATTCTAAAGTTTCTCCTTCAAATAATATTAGATATTCTACCCCTCTATCTTCAGCATATTCTTCAAAAAATCCTATTTCTGAAAGAACAAAAAATAGTCTCGTAAGCCCAATCGATATTCCAACACCCGGAAGTACAGATTTTGTATATTTTTCAGCCAAATTATCATATCTTCCGCCAGAACATATAGAACCATA
>JAOAQY010000118.1 GCA_025210965.1 Tissierellales bacterium | reverse complement strand
TGTCTATCTCTTTATAGAGCAATTCAAGAAAACTATGAAATAAAAACACTTATGACAATGTGCCGAGAAGACGGACTAAAATCAAGAAGCCACGGACTTAGTCCTGAGATTCTTACAGCTCAAGCAAAATCTTTGGATTTAGATTTAATTCTATGTAGTGCTACATGGGATGACTACGAATCTATATTTAAAACTCAAATGTCAAAATTTGAAAGAGAACATTATGAAGTTGGTATATTCGGAGATATAGATTTAGAGCCACATAAAACTTGGGTATTAGACGCTTTGGCTCACACAGAAATGATCGCCCATCATCCTATATGGCAGGAATCTAGACGATCACTTATAGAAGAATTTATTGATTTAGGCTTTGAAGCAATAATTGTAACTGTAAATACCGATTTAATTGATACCTCCTTTTTAGGAAGAACATTCAATCACGAATTAATATCAGAGCTTGAATCTGTAGGTGTAGATGCTTGTGGTGAAAATGGTGAATTCCACACAGTAGTTACAAATGGACCAATATTCAAGCAACCTTTAAATTTAATTATTTCAGATACAATAAAAAAAGATCAATATCTGATGCTTAATTTAGAACTAGCCTCTAATTAAGGCTCATCATAAACGAAACACATAGTGGTGTCAACAGTGTAAGAACCATACCAGATATAAACGATATCATGGCCGTTTCAGAATCTGTACTTTTTGCTATGACAGGAAGAGTCGTATCCATAGTAGTAGCTCCTCCTGTTGAAACAGCTTCTAAATATCCTATGTATTTTGCTACAAATGGCACAATCATAAGTGCTATCAATTCACGAAATACATTTGCCATAAATGCTGTTGCTCCAAGTTCTGATGAATAATCTGATAGCATAACGGCCGACAAACTATACCATCCGAAACCAGCACCTAATGCTCCACCCTCTGGAAATGTAAAACCTAGTATAGCTCCTCCTAGCATTCCACCAACAATGCTTCCAAGTGCAACCATAAAAGGTACCATAAGCGCTTTGTATCCTATCCTCTTTAGTTTTTGAAATACATCTTTGTTCTTTCCAAGATCTATTCCCACAAAGAGCAATAATAGACATAGTCCAATATCTACAAGCATTCCTGTTGATTCATAAACCTCAGCAGGTATTACATATATTCCTGCTAATATTCCTATTCCAATAGCTACTAATAAACTAATACTCACCGCCTGAAACCTCCTTTTCATACAATCCTTCAGCCTCTTTCTTCTTTGATGATTCTAAAAATAATTTTCGTCCTGCATATACGAACAACATGCTAAATCCAACTGCAAAGACAGCAATTATTCCTGCACTAAATCCTATCTTCGCTATAGAATCTATCACTTCTCTATCGAGTCCCATTCTAAGACCCATTACAAATAGCAAACTCAAAACAGCTATAGTTTGAGCAATATCCAAATATTTGTAAAGCGCTTTCCCCAATAAATCTTTATAACCTATTATTATACCTAGACATAATATTCCTAAATACATAAGCAGTTTTAGATACATTCAGATGCCCCCTTTTTTTCATATTATCACCTATCATACCACCTATATCTCTTCTAATCAAGGCATCAAAAAAGGAGCTATATTGCAAGCTCCTTTTATAATTTCAAATTATCATAGTAACTCTAAAGCCTTTGCCTGAATCACTCTCTACACTCATTTCCCCATCAAACAATACATGAATCAAATTGTGAATCAAGCTCAGCCCTATACCCGCTCCTCTAGCACTCATTTTGCCCTTAAAAAACGGCTCTACACTGTGTTTTGCTTTCTCTTTCGAAATCCCGATTCCATCATCCATATAGTCCAAAATGATTTTATTATTTTCATTTTTCATTCTTATAGTTATGTTTAAAATTCGTCCTTTTATTTTCGCATGTGTATAGCTATTTTGAAGTAAGTGAGTTATTATCTTTCCAAGCATAGTTGGATATGTCTTTCGCCATATATCATCCTCTAACTCTAAATGTACTTTTATATCAGTTCTCTGCTTTTCCAATACATAGATTTGAACATTTCTCTCTATGCATTCCCCTATATTCACATTTTCTTTTTGCAAATTCACACCAGTGCTAGAAAGTTCTTTAAGTGCTTCTACCAATCCCTTTATCTTGTCACCTTGTTTTCTCTGCACCTCTGCTATATGAAGCATATCTCTCAAATAATTCACCATCGCAGTCTTGGTCATAGTCTTTTCTTCCAATTTTTGATTAACTTTTTCAGATTCTACGTTTATATAACTAGAATTGGTAAGTATTATTCCAAGTGGGGTGTTTATCTCGTGAGACAAACTACTTGTCATATGATTTAAACTCTGTATTTTTTTATTTTCAACTAATTGAGCTTGAGTATTTTCAAGTCTGATTAGCGCATCCTCTAATTCCTTATTTTTTCTCTCTAAATCAAGTTCCTTTTCCGTCAGAAGATCTAATGATGACTTTAACTTGCGAGTTCTATTTTCAACTTTATACTCCAAATTTTCTTTAGACTGTCTAGTCTCATCTGCCATAGTGTTTATTGCCGATTGAATAAGTCCTATTTCATCTTTTCTTATCTCGTCAAAAGGCTTCTCATATCCACTTGATTTCAAATCTCTTATCTTTGATAGAAAATCCATAAATGGTCTTTCATAGTACTTTACAAAAATTATAAGTACAATCCACACAACTATAAAGCCTAAAACAGTGTATACAACTATTTGCTGCTTTATAAGATTAACTTCTTCTAACGCTTCTGATTTAGGCACCTGAACTGCAATCCCCCAACTTGTCTCTTCAAATATTTCATACGCTACAATTTTAACAACGCCTTCAAACTCATATTCTCCCCAGCCACTGTTTCCATCAAGCATTTCACTTACTGGCTCTAAATACGATACATTTGTAAATTCTTCGACTAGTTCCTGTCTTGGATGAGCTATCAATACTCCATCTCTATCAACCATATACGCATATCCATTTTCTTTTATCTTTACTAATTCTATTTTCTTGTAAATAGAACTCAAATCCAAACTAGCCCCAAGCACGCCGACTATCTCGTCATTTTTCATAACAGGTACAGCTAGTACTGTTATAGAATCCTTGGTACTTCTTGATTTTATTCCATCTGAAAAATAGAGTTCTCCCTTTATTGCTTCTTGAAAATATATTCTGTCAGAGCGATCTCCTAACGTTTCTAAATGCGATGTTTTATATACCTGCATACCATCTGCTTTCATATAATAAATCTGTTCTATGAGTATATCATTTTCAACCGCACTTTGAGCCAATAAATCAAATACCTCATATTGGCTCTCTTTAAGATTAGAATCATTACTCAAAATTTTCATGATGTTTTTACTTGATGCTATATCTTGATTTATGTCTTTCTTCAAATTTTCTAATACCTTTTGATTGTAATCATACGCCCTTTTAGAAGCTCTATTTAATTCTTCATATGAGAATATTATCCAAAATAAATTAACTAAACTAAGTATTATCATAGCCATGGCAAATACACCTTTAACCACACTGCTATTGTACCATTTAATCATAGCTCACCTCCTAGTTTACAGCCCTCAGTTTCTTATTACCCAAATTAAATATAGAATTACTATCAAAATCACAAGTCTAAACAATATGTAGCTTTCATATATAAATACTTCTTATTTATTCTGGAAGATTATATTTCAGTTAAAAAGAATGCCACTTAATTTATTGGGTATATACTATTTAGATGATTATTAATATTTTCGTTTCACATTAAAGAAAAGGGGGGTTACCATGAATCTTAAGTTTCAAACAAAAATCATACTTGTTATTGTACTATTGCTTATCATAATAAGTGGACTACTGACAGTACAAAATATAAGTAAGACTAAAGATTTGATGTACAAAGAACTCGACTCTAAAGCACTTGAATTAGCAAGCGGCATGAAGCAAAATGTCGAATCAGCCGATAGATTTGCTCTCGAACTCGACAATATAATGGCTGATCGTATACTCCTAGCATCTGAAGGCATAAACCAAATACCACTAAATCAATTATCAAATGAAAAGATTGATGCATTCTTAGAACACGTAGCTGTAAATGATGTATATGTCATAGATCCTGAACGAAGGATAGTTTATTCAAATGTTAGAGACTATATAGGATGGCAATATCCCGAAGGACATCCTATGGATGCTGTTTTCAATGGTCAATCAAGAAGTTACATGGAGGATATACGTGGAGATTTAATCTCTGGCGAACTCAATAAATACGGTGGTATAGCACTAGACAATGGATATTATGTTCAAGTCGCAATAAATGCATCTATAATTGCAGATATAAAAAATGCCAACAGCCCGCATGTATTCTTGAGCGATATTGGTGAAAGATCTGATGTAGTTCACGCATACATGATAAGTGAGATTCTTACAAAAGAAGAACAAGCTAAAAAAGATGCGTTAGAGCCATATAATCCAAATAAAACAAATATAGTCATAGCACATGGTACGGCTAGAGACACCGATAATGAGTACAAAGACCCTGAGGTTTTAGCTCTATTTGATTCTAATCAAAATTTATCTAGAACCATAAGCGATTCAGCTACAGGTGAATCCGCTTATGAAGTACTTGTTCCTTTTAAAACTGCTGAATCATCGGGTATAGTTTCAATTGCACTTTCGCTTTCCGCTCTTGAATCTAACCTCAATCAGACTATAGTAAGTTCACTTATTACTACACTTGTGATAATATTGATTGCGATAGCTTTGAGTATTCTTCTAATAAATAGAGTCCTCGTTCCACTATCTAAGCTTGGTAATCATTTGTCTATAATAGCATCTGGTGACTTTTCTAAGGAAGAGGACAAAAAATTATTTGGAACAAATGACCAGCTTGGTCTTATGGCTGTTTCTGTCAGAGATATGAGATTGAACTTAAAAACACTTATAACCCACATAAAATCTGATGTTTCTTCTGTTGAAGAAAGTTCTGACAATCTCTCAACTATAATGTCTGAAACTGCAACTGCAGTAGATGAAAATGCTAAGGCAATAGATTCACTCGCTTTGTCTGTGAACGATCAGGTAAGTGAAAGCAATAAAGTTCTAGATAGTACAGAAGCATTAAGCAAAGCTGTAAATATAGGTGCTGAGAATATTTCAAAAGCAAACGACTACGTGGAGCATGTAGAAGAATTGAGTGGCAGTGGTCACAATATAATAACAGAACTAGCTGACATAATCCATGAAAGTACGAGACAATCAACAGAAGTTGCTAGCGATGTTGGACAAATTGGAGAAATCGTAGAAACAATGAAAAATTTCTTAAGCAATATCCACGCTATATCAGAACAAACAAATCTACTTGCACTAAATGCTTCTATAGAAGCCGCTAGAGCTGGTGAAGCTGGTAAGGGATTTGCTGTTGTTGCCGAAGAAATTAGAAAACTTGCCGAAGAAACTAGTCAAACAACAGAAGAAATAGAAAAAATAGTCGGTGGTGTCATGGATAAAACCAGTCTTGCACTTTCTAATATAGATACCATTGGCACTTTGAGTACGAAACAATCAGAAACTCTAGATGAAACTCTAGGTATATTCGAAAATATATCTTCTTCTGTTAGTGATTTAGTTAATTCTATGAAGCATGTAGTTTCATTCACTGACTCCGTAGCCGATCAGAAGGAAATCATAGTACAGGCTGTAGATCATTTAAGTAGCTTAACAGAAACTCTATCTGCCACAGCTCAGCAAATATCAGCATCTACAGAAGAACAAAGTGCTGCGATATCTCAAGTAAATAAATTAGCTGAAGGAAATCATGAATTAGCAACTAAACTTGAAAGTGAAATTTCTAAGTTTAAAACTCACTAGTCGTTATTCGATGTTTATAAGATAACTATTGATTAAAAATCAAATAGTTATCTTTTTTTTAATCATTTTTTTCAAATGTTGATTTTTCAGTATTGACAAAGTTTTCTGTTATTTGATATAATATTAACAAGTTCAGTAGATTTGAGAGCATTCTTGAATTTATTTGTTCTATTATTTATTAAATTACAACCTAACGGAATAGAGGTTACTCTTATCTGGAAGGAAGGACCATAATTATTATTGATTGCCGAGGGATTATTTATAGCAAATTATAAATATACACCCTTTAATCTACCTATGCCCCTTCTTTCGCCAAAAGAAGGGACTTTTTTTGCTCAAATTGATTTTTTAGGAGGATATTTTTATGAAAAGAATCGCTGTAATTGGAGCTGTACTAGATAATCCACAAGTAAGCCAGAGTCATTTCAATGAGATTGTAGCTGAATACTCTCATATAGTTAGAGGACGTATGGGCTTGCCATTTGATGGAGAAGGTATATCAGTTATTTCTCTCACTGTTCTAGGTGAATTAAATGAAATAAATGGCCTGACCGGGAAACTAGGTAATTTGGAAAATGTATCTGTCAAAACTTCTATTTCAAAAAAAGAAATCTAAGCTTTAGTACAATATATTAATTGTACTAGCAATATTAATTAAGGGGGTTTCCATGAAAGCATTAATCGATCAACTCTATCGCGAAGGGACTTTGCCAAAAGACAAATTATACGAACTTGTTCACTGTGCAAATTCTGAATCCATCGCTTATTTGACCGAAATGGCTCAAAAGAAACGAAAAGAAAATTATGACGACAAAGTATATCTCAGAGGACTGTTAGAATTTACTAATTACTGCAAATGTCACTGCCGTTATTGTGGCATAAGATACGAAAACACCAAAGCCGATAGGTATAGACTAACTGAAGATGAGATATTAGACTGCTGCCATATGGGTGATAAACTAGGTTATAAAACCTTTGTTCTTCAAGGTGGTGAAGATCCTTTTTTTACCGATGATAAATTAGAATCAATTGTAAGACGTATAAAAAGCGAACTTCCAAATTGTGCTGTCACACTATCTGTCGGCGAGCGTTCATATGACTCTTATAAAAGATTATTTGACGCTGGAGCAGATAGATATCTTTTGAGACACGAAACGGCTTCGAAATCTCTTTATGAAAGTCTTCATCCACATATGAGCTTTGAGAACAGAAGAAATTGCCTATATGATTTGAAAAAAATTGGTTATCAAGTAGGCGCAGGCTTTATGGTTGGTCTTCCAGAGCAAACTGATGAAGATTTAGTACTAGATTTACTTTTTTTAAAGGAACTTTCTCCTCATATGATTGGGATTGGACCTTTTATTCCACATCATGACACTCCACTAGGAAATGAAACTGGTGGTACTGTGGAAAAAACTACCCTTTTACTATCAATTATTCGATTGTTGCTACCAGATGTTCTTCTTCCTGCTACTACAGCACTCGGAACTCTACATCCTACCGGAAGAGAACGCGGACTAAAAGCAGGCGGAAATGTAGTAATGCCAAATCTATCTCCTATAGATGTCAGAGAAAAGTACTCTCTTTATGACGGTAAGATATGTACTGGCGATGAAGCCGCTGAATGTAGACAATGTATACAACGAAGAATTGAATCTGCAGGATTCACTCTCGATCTTACTCGAGGTGATCACATTAATTGGAGGCGATAAATATGTTTATCAATCATGACTATATCGAAAATCTTTTAGAAACAGCTAAAACAGCTACTTCAGAGCAAATTGATCAAATACTAGATAAGGCAGACCTACATAAGGGACTCTCTCATGAAGAAATTGCTGTCTTACTTCAAACAGAAGACCCTAAACAACTACAAAGAATATTTAAAATTGCTGGTGATATAAAAAAATCCATATACGGAAATCGTATAGTTGTATTTGCTCCACTATACGTGAGCGACTATTGTGTAAACAATTGCAAATACTGTGGATACAGACGCGATAATTCGTTCCCACGCAGAAAACTTACTATGGATGAAATACAAAAAGAAGTACAGATTCTAGAAAAATTAGGTCATAAGAGACTTGCATTTGAAGCTGGTGAAGATCCTGTAAATTGTACTATTGACTATGTTTTAGATGCTATAGATGCCATCTACAATACAAAACTTGACAATGGTGCTATCAGAAGAATCAATGTAAATATAGCTGCAACAACAGTTGAAAACTACGTTAAACTTAAAGAAAAAGGTATCGGTACTTATATATTATTCCAAGAAACTTACCACAAGCCAACTTATGAAGATATGCATCCAAAGAGTATCAAAGGCGATTATAACTATCATTTAACTGCCTTTGATAGAGCAATGGAAGCCAAAATAGATGATGTAGGTGGCGGTGTATTGTTCGGATTAGCTGATTATAAATTTGAAGTTTTAGGCCTAATGCTTCACAATGAGCACTTGGAAAAAGAATATGGCGTAGGATTCCACACTATAAGTGTTCCTCGTCTAAAAAAAGCTGAAGGTATGACTCTTAAAGAATTCCCTCATCTAGTAAGTGATGATGAATTTAAAAAGCTAGTTGCAATAATTAGATTAGCTGTACCTTTCACTGGTATGATTCTATCTACTAGAGAAAGTGTAGAAATGAGACAGGAAGTTATAAAATACGGTATATCTCAAGTAAGCGCTGGTTCATGTACTGGAGTAGGTGGCTATAAAGAAAAAGAAGAAGGAAAAGTGGCAGATCAATTCCAATTATCTGATGAGAGAAGTCCTATGGAAGTCTTAAAATCACTTATGAAAAATGGATACATTCCAAGTTATTGCACTGCTTGCTATAGAAATGGCCGTACTGGAGATAGATTCATGCGTTTGGCAAAATCTGGACAAATTCAACATGTCTGTCAGCCTAATGCCATGATGACACTCACTGAATATGCTCTTGATTATGGCGATGATGAGTTTAGACAAATGGCAGATAAGGTTATTGCTCAAGAACTAGAAAAAATAGAGAGAGAAGATATAAAAGAACTTTTAACTAATAATCTAGAGCGCCTAAAAAATGGCGAAAGAGATTTATTCTTATAAAAAGAGGTGAAGTACATGAATCAAACACCTAAAGCAAACCGTCCACATATAGCTCTATATGGAAATAGAAATGCTGGTAAATCTTCTCTTCTAAACGCTATTATTGGCCAAGATATATCTTTGGTATCTAGTGTGAAAGGAACTACTACTGACCCTGTTTCTAAGGCTATGGAGTTACTTCCACTAGGGCCTGTCGTATTTATTGATACTGCTGGACTAGATGATGATGGAGAACTCGGAAAGCTCAGAGTAAAGAGATCAAAAAAAATTCTGCAAAGAACAGATTTTGCAATTTATGTCATAGATCCATTAGATTTTGACAAAAATGCTCTATCAAAATCTCTACTTGAATTCAAGAGATTTCACATACCACATCTCCTTGTATTTAATAAATTAGATACTTTAGATCAACATACTGAAGCTAATTTGAAATCAGAATATCCTGAAGCATTTTTTGTATCTGCTGAAAAAAACATTGGAATATTGGATTTAAAAGATGCTCTCATAGATAGAATTCGCGCAGAAGAAGATGAACCTCCTCTTATTGGTGATTTGATTCCATATGGAGGTACTGTGGTTTTAGTCGTTCCAATAGACTCTGAAGCCCCAAAGGGAAGGATTATACTTCCTCAGGTCCAGGTTATAAGAGACTGCCTAGACCACGGCATAAAATCATATGTAGTTAGAGATACTGAACTCGAAGATGCATTAAAAGACTTAAAATCTGTGGATTTAGTTATTACAGACTCTCAAGCTTTCCACAGAGTTGACAAAATTGTCCCCAGTGATATTCCCCTAACTAGCTTTTCGATAGTACTAGCTAGAAATAAGGGCGATTTGTCAAGCTTAGTTGCAGGTGCTAGAGCTTTTAATAGTCTAAAGCCACATAGTAAAATACTTATATCGGAGAGCTGTACCCACAATCACTCTCACGAAGATATTGGTAGGATAAAAATCCCAAGAGGACTTAACAAGTACTTTGGTCAGGAGTTTGACTACACATTTAGGATGGGACATGATTTCCCAGAAGATGTTTCTGAGTATGATTTAATTATTCACTGTGCCTCTTGTATGCTAAATGCTAAAACTATGAAAACTAGAATACAGATGTGCGAAGAACAAGGTGTTCCGATTACAAATTATGGAGTCACACTCGCATATTTAACTGGTATTCTCGATAGAAGTCTAGACATATTCAATGATTTAAGCAAATAAGTTAAAAAGGATTGACGAAATTTAATTCGTCAATCCTTTTTTTATTTAATCACATTTCCTTACCTAACTAATTGCAACATATAGCTACTTTGTGGTTGCGTCAATAGTGTATTTACCGATTCATACCACCACTTTAGAAGTGGAGTAATTCTTGGCTGAATGCTTAAATTTTAAATTTAGTTATATCATTTTGTAAGTTCATAGCAAGCTCTGCTAAGTCTTCACTAGCATTTGCTACTTCATGCATAGATGCAGTCTGTTCCTCTGATGACGCTGCTGCTTGCTGAGTTCCCGCTGCATTTTCTTCTGCAATTGCTGACAAGCCTTGAATCAAATCAAGTATCTCGTTCTTAGTTCGCTCTACATCTTTTTCTGATTTAGCTAGATTTTCTATAGCCTTGATTGAATCTTGTATCGATTCTGCAATCTCTTTATATTTGTCTTCCGTTACAGATACTTTATCTGATTGCTCACCATTTACCTCTGATACTCTCTCTACCATTTGAACTGCTGTGTGAGAATTTTGCTGTAATTCTAATATCACATTGTTTATTTCCTCAGCTGACTTTGTAGTTTGCTCTGCAAGTTTTCTGATTTCCTCTGCAACTACTGCAAATCCCTTACCAGCTTCACCTGCTCTAGCAGCCTCTATAGCTGCATTTAATGCAAGTAAATTAGTTTGCTCTGAAATAGATGCTATGACATTACTTGCCTCTCCAATCTTTTCAGAACTTTCATTTGTTCTCATAATTTCACTGTGAATATTAGACGTTACGCTTCCGCTCTCAACTGTAATCTTATTCAATTCTGATATTATATTTAAGCCCTCATTTATCAATACCTCTACAGCCTCTGATGATTCATTCAATTTGTCCATAAGCTCTGCATTATAATCAATAATGTTTCCAAGTTCTTGGGCTTTTTCTGCCCCTTCCTCTGTATATTGCGCTTGATCTGTCGCGCCTTTAGCTATATCTTCCACAGTAGTCGCTATCTCATTTGATGCACTAGCCGACTGCTGACTAGTTGCCGTAAGTTCTTCTGAAGATGCAGCTAATTGCTGAGCTGATTTTGAAAT
>JAOAQY010000117.1 GCA_025210965.1 Tissierellales bacterium | reverse complement strand
TCTGCCAACAATTGGTAATCTATCTCTCCGTACCTAAATTCCAAGTAATCAAGTGAATAATTAGATAAATCCTTATAATCAATCAATCTTTTCATTAGTTGGTTGATATCTGAAATAACAACACCTATCTGCTTTTTGTTTATGTAAATTACATTTACTTTAAGCCATTTTTCAAACAATGTCGAATAAACCTCAAATGTCTGATCACATTTAGATTTCATTATATCATCTATATTCAATAGCCATTCTGATTCCGAACCATCAAAAATAAATGGGTAAATTTCAGAAAAAGTCTTCCCAACAACTTCTTTTCTCGAATTACCCATAAATGTCAAAAGGGCTTCATTAGCTTCAATAATTCTAAGATCTTCATATCTCCCAGAATTTCCAAGCTCCGGCTGCCCTAAAAAATAATAATAACTTAATCGATTTAATATGTTTTTTTCAATACTCATGCAATCACCACTTTACTCAAAATAAAGATTTACTCTCCTCGATAATTCTGCTGATTTAAAATTATCATCATAATAATAGCTATCTGCCGCGCCCTTGCCTATAATTTCAAGTCTTTCTTCATCTATACCCATTTCTACTAGATATGATGCAACAGATTCCGCTCTTTTCAAAGAAAATAATAATCCGTAATTTTGAGTCTCTTTTCCCTTTGGCGAAAATACATTTCCTACTACTACTATCTTTATATCAGAGTCTAAAACACTAGCTTTCTCTATAAATTTTATAACATCCTTTTTGGCTCTATCCTCAAGCTTGAAAGCATTTGGTTTAAAATAAATAGAAGTAGAGGATTGTTTTATAACATCCTCCATTTGTTTTAGTTTTTCTTCTTTATTTTGCAATTTGTTATTTAATTCTTCAATCATATCTTTCTGTTGTTCTATGGTAGTATTTAGCTTTTCTATTTCTTGCATTTTTACGTCCGACTTTAAATCTTCAACCTTGTTTTCTAGCTGTTTATCAGCGATTTCTGAAGTGTCTTTATGAACATTATTTCTAGATCCCACTAAAAAGTAAATACCTGTACCAACACTCAAAATCAATACAATAATTACTAAATACCCCGCCTTAGTTAATTTATATCTACTCATAAGTCGTCATCCCCTATTTTTGTGGATTTATAAACTCTACAATATTGAGAATCTTTTGAGTTTCATAATCGATTCCGAACTTACTTTCATCCTGGCCTTTCTTGCGTTCACTTATTTGTTTCTTTATCTCTAAAATCTTAGACTCTAATTCAGCTATTGCCGCATTTGACTGTCTAACAATATCATCAGTAACGTTTAATTGCATATTAAGCTCTTGATTCAACGTCTCCAATCTCTTATATGCATCATCCATAAGTACTTCTAAGTTAATTCCAGATGCTGCGATAATATTCTTTACAGACTCTCTTTTAACTTCTATAGGTAAACTCTCTGGAAGTGCATTTATAAACTCTTCTACCATAAAAATAGTTCGTTTCTTATCATAATCTAATTGTTTATTCTCATAAATTTGTGCTACCGTATACAATCTTTCACTTTGAACAGATTGCTTCAAATTTTGAGTCATCTCTTCATACTGACGAATTTCTCTCTCGATTCTCTCTTTTTCTCTATTTATTTCAGATTGTCTCTGATCGTCTTCATCAATAAATCTCTCGTCTGATACTTCAAAAATAGATCTACTATTTTCTGTTTCAACAGCTCTGTTCTCAACTGCTCTGTTCTCTTCAACCTTTTCATCAACAGGATCGTTTTCATCAAGCAATGCCTCAAACAACGATTGTTTCTCCAAACTAATTTCTGAAGCAACCTCCTCTTGCGTTTCAGTCATTTCCTGATGTAAATCATCTGATTTCTCCACTTGCTCAAATGATTCTTCTTCAATAAGCTCATCGTAATCCTCTATTTCTGTCATTTCATCATCGCTTACTAAATGCTCGGCTCCAAAAAGAGATTCGGGTGTATCTGCTTGTTTTTCTAATTCTTCTATATCTTCATCTATTTGTTCTATTAGACCTAGCCTCTCAAATACTGATTTTTTCTTGGCCATGCTGAGATCCCTCCCCTATATTTCTTAATTTCTCTATACTATCATGCCTCTTAAAGGTCATGTTATTCAACTCCTAAAAGTCTTATCGCCTCTCTAAGTGCCTCCGAACGATCTTTTATCTTATTTACTCTACAATAATTATCGACAATTTTCAAATCTTCATCACTCAATCTGATGGTAACTCTGTTAGATTTTGGATTAGATTTTTTTGGTCTTCCACGAACCTTTTTTCTCTGATATGTGTCTGTCTTTTGGTTGTATACAACATCAATATACCCATATTTTTCAAAAAATACTTTTTCTTCTTTTATTAAATTTCTCCAAGCCTCACTCGCATTTCGCTTATGTATAAATTCTTGTAAATTATGGTAACTATTATGTTCTTCAACTTCTGACGCTTCTACCTTATTACTACAATACCACTCAATGAAATCATTTTCCACTTTGCAGCGCTTTTCTTTCCTCATATAAAAACCTCCAATAATTTCGTCAGACAAATTGATTATATCACCAAATATTAGATTATTCAATAAATTGGTTGAAATTGATACTTTAAAAGATTTTTTTATTTTTCGTCAGACTATTTTCATCATAACTTTCACGACCGCTTTACTTATTTTTTCCTTAAATTCTACACATTTCATTGATTTAATTGATTGTTTAGTCTATAATAGCTATGGTAGTAAAAGCGAATTGAAATTCTAATTTTCAATTCTAAAATAAAAATGAGGTGAATTTATGTTTAAAAACAAAAAAATGAGTTTGTTTTTCGCAGCTTTATTAGCTATAACATTAACTCTTACAGCTTGCGGTGGCAAATCATCTAAAGAAAAATTAACAGAATCTGTATCAAAATTATCTGACCTTGAGTCTTATACTCAAAACATGAGTCTTTCACTCAATGTAGAAACTCCTGAAACTGCTGATCCTAGTGCAGCTATGATGATGAGTATATTAAACTCAGCGAAACTTGATTTAACTGCAAAAGCTAATATCAAAGATATGACTCAAAGTGGTAAAATCAATGTAGCTTTTAGCGGTATGGAGTATCCATTAGATTTCTTCTATACTACAGAAAAAATGATGTTTAAAACTCCTTTCGACGAAAGATACGTAAATATTGATTTTCCTGCTGAAATGAAAGACGCTTACAGTGCTGATAATATGGACCTTTACAAAAAAATGTCTGACAAAATGATGAATTCATTAATCTCAAAGGTTGATGACAAAAACATTTCAGAAGCATCTGAAACAGTAGATGGTGAGAGCTATACTGCAATAACTTTAGTTCCTACTACAAAAGAAATGATAGAGTCTTTAAAAGAAGTTTATACTTTAATCTACACAGATGAGACTATGCGTCCTATGATGATTGCAAATACTAAAAGCCAAATGTCTATGATGGGCGTTGAAATGAGCGATGAAGAAATAGCTGCTCAACTTGATGAATCTCACAAAACTATGAATGAATCATTAGATATGATGGCTGAGCACGTTGATTTCACTGGTTCTACTGTAAAAGTTTTGATCAATAAAGATGAACTTGCTACTGGTTTTGATGCTACTATAGCAGTAAAAGTAAGCGCTCCTGATGAGAGTGGAGATATGTCTTTAACTTACAAAATCAACGGTATGTTGACTGATATCAACTCTACAGTAGTTGATGCTATGCCTGAAGTAACAGAAGACCAAACTATGTCAGCTCAAGAATTCATGCAAATTTTAATGGGTGCATTCTTAGGCGGCGGACTTGAATAATAAAATTCATGTATTTACTAGGCATTGATTCAAAAGAATCAATGCCTTTTTATTTAAAATAATATTTCATAAGAGGTGTTTTAATGATTAAATTTATTGGTAACAAAAAAATGATTTCTGTATTACTTGTTTTAATGCTTTGTTTCAGCTCTAGTGCATTTGCTAAAAAATCACTTTCTGATAAATATCGTTTGACTAAAGCATTTGAAAATTTCGCAGCTCTAAAGTCCTATACTCAAAATCTAGAATTATCTATGAATATAAGCAGCGATGCTATGATGTATAACCCGTATTTAGCTATAGTTTCTGATTCGAAATTTATACTCAACTCAAAAGTTGATGTTGATAACTATATGCAAACAGGTAAAGCTACTTTAAACTTCATGAATCAGCCTTACCCATTTGAGTACTACATATCTCCAAATTCATTTACATTCTTGTCTCCATTCGATGAAAGGTACGTAAAATTAGATGATTATTTAAAAGATGACATTATCTTTGATAAATCAAAATTGACTCCCTCTGAACTTCAAGAATTTGAAAAACTTTATTCGAGTTTAGTAGGTAAATTTTTCGGATCTTTAGATAAAAAATTTATAAAATCTGAAAATAAAATAGTTGATAAAAAATCAATGACTGAAATCAAAATCTCACTTAACCATGAAAACTTCATTGCTACTTTAAAAAGTTTCGTAAATTCATTGAAGAAGGATGATGATTTTCTAGCACTAGCTGCACTAATATATTACCAGTCGTATGATTCAGCTTCGTTAGCTGATGAAAGCCAAGTCAACCTAAGTGACAAAGAACTAAAAGATTTTTTCTATACTGATTTAGAAAAGAATTTTAACGATTTTCTAGATAAATTAGAGCAATCAATGCATTTTGATAAAATAGAAATTAATTTCCTTATAACTCGAGGAAATCAATTAGCCGATAGTTCTTATACTATAAGCGTATCCGACGTTATAAAAAAATCAGAGCCATTAAATGAATCAAATGAAGAATCAGAAGTTCTACCATCAATGATTCGTACTTATGTACTTAATTTAAGTTTTTCTGATTTAAATTCTACAAACTTAGATAAATTACCAAAATTATCTAAAGAACAAACTATGACTATGGAAGAATTTTCAGATGTCATGGCACAGCAATTCAACTTAGGATATTCTGATTCAGAAAATAGCGTGATAAAATAAATTTCAAAATACTAAACAGTTACAAAAAAGCAGTGTGATTTATATAAAATCACACTGCTTTTTTGTATGACATAATTATGAGAAAAGCAAAGCTCCAAGCACTCCGCTAATTACTATGAGCAACATTGGATGTACTTTGGTTTTATAAAGAAGTATTCCCACTACTGCTGTTATTCCCAAACTTTTAAAATCTAATCCTGTAATGTCCATTATCTTAAGTTTATCTATATCTACACTCACTGTCATAGCGACTACAAGACCTGCTGCTAATATAAATCCTGCCACTACAGGTCTTATTCCATAAAATATCATCTTAACCATTTCACTCTTTTTGTACTTCTCATGATAGTGACCTAATATCTGACCGCATAGATATGACGGCATCGCAACTCCTAGCGTAGCAATTATCCCACCAAATACTCCACCTATTGTATTTCCCACATATGTGGCAGAATTGACAGCAATTGCCCCAGGAGTCATTTGAGCTATAGCTATAATGTCTATGAACCTTGAGACATCAATCCAGCCTCTACTGACGATTTCAGTCTGTATAAGAGGTATCATGGCATATCCTCCGCCAAAATTAAATAATCCTATCTTAAAAAAAGCAGTCCAGAGTCTCCACAATATCATCACGAATGCCCCCTCTCCAATACTTTTCTAGCCCAATTTGGATACAATCTATAAATCATAAATCCAATCAGACCTCCTGTTACAATAAGTATTATAGGGCTTATGTTTATAAATACTACTCCCACTATAGAACATGCACATAGAAAAAGTGTCAGTCTATCTTGAACTGCTGCCTTTGCTATTCTTATCCCTGCCTTAATTATAAGAGCTACTATACCCGATCTAATTCCCATAAATATAGCTTTTATAATAGCTTGATCCAAAAATTGATTAAAGAATAATGCTATAAGAGTGAGAAGTATAATAGACGGTGTTATAACTCCTAGCATTGCAAATAGTGAAGTAAGATGTCCACCTAGTCTATAACCTATGAGAGTAGCACAATTAAGTGCTATAGCTCCAGGCATAGTTTGAGATAGCGCAAGTACGTCTACAATCTCCTCTTCATCTATCCATTTTTTTGATTCAACCATTTCTTTTTCTATAAGCGGAAGCATCGCATATCCCCCACCAAATGTAAACATTCCGATCTTGAAAAACGTCAAATATATCTCAAAATTTAGCTTTTTCAATATCAAAACACCTCCAATTAATCGTCTGACCAAATTCACAAAACCTCTATTTAATCAACAATATCTCTATTTTTTTCTAGAAGTTTCAATAATACTCCCTACCTTTTTTAGTAGTGTTATTGCCATTATAAAACTCATCACATAAAATGCTCCTATGAGCCCAAACCCTGCTTCTACTCCAAATAAGTCATTTACAAATCCTATGATTATATTTGCAAACATAGCTGTTGCAGATGCAAATGTAACTACTATACCCGTCACATACGATGCTTTCGATTTAAATACATGACTCAAACTGAGTACTATAGTTGGAAATACTATAGAACAGAAAAAACCTGTCATAGCTATTAGATAAACTCCATTCGCACCTAGCATCATTGATATTGGAAATAGTATAGCATTTATACCTAAAAATACAGATACTGTTTTAATATAGCCAAAGCGCTCTGTTATAGCGCCTCCGATTAATCGTCCGACGGTTAAGCAACCAAAGAAAAGTGCTGAATAAAATGCTGCGTCCTTTTGATTAAATGTAAATCCATCTTTCAAATAGTTTATCATCCAATTTCCTGTACACATTTCAGCTGCTACATAAAATCCAAGGCAAGCAGAGTAAATATATAGAACTGGCATTTTAAATATTTGTGCATGGCTTCCTTCATTTTCAGCACCGGCCCTTTCTGCTCTAGGCATTTTTATTATAAGTGATAACATACAAAGAACAAACGCATAAATTCCTATAAATACATAAATGCTTTGCCAAGATATTCCCCTATAAATCAAATCACCTGCCGAATACTGTGTCATCATAGATCCGAATCCATAAGCGAAGTGTACGAAATTCATAAGCACTGATTGAAAACTCACTAGTATAAGTGGGACCATGGTGTTTATACCAAGAGCTATAAATGATGCGCCTACATTCATGAGCAGTAGTGCACATAGAAGCATAGCATAACTACCTCCTAGAGTAACTAATGGAATAGATGCTACAACCAATAATCCTCCAATTACTATGAGCTTCTTTTGTCCAAATAAATCACACAAATGACCACTTACATAAGTTCCAAGAATATATCCTAGAGATGATGCGGTCAATAGAAAACCCATTTGGGTATTTTTCACATTGAATACTTCTTTAAATACTGGAATAAAAACTCCTCTCAGCGAATCCATCGCTGCTAGAAGCAACATAAAACCTATGATCAGTACAATACACCAACCATAGGTCATTTTATTTTCATTTTGACTCATTTTTATTTCTTCTCCTCTTCTAATCGCTTTTTCATTTCAGCTACAAAAGCATATTTTAGTGGCCACCTGTCATCCGCTAAAACAACTTGTTTACCTTTTCTTGTCCGACTATTAATAACTAACGGTGCTTTCAAGTTCACAGTAGAACCTGCAAAGTTTTTACCTACAGTAACTATATTGTAAATCACAATTTCTTCACTATTTTCAATTTCAAGTTCTTTTACAATCTCATCATCTAACTCAAAATCATACTCTTCTAATAGCAAATATGGATAAGCTACCATAAACCCAACATTTTCATCATCTATTGCCTGTAGCCACTTGAAAGGAATAGGTTCCTCCACCGCTTTCTGATTCATCAATATGTATTTGTGATTATCTTCAAATCCGAGTATACCTTCTTCAAATATTATAAGTTCTGATTCATCAATCTCTATACCGCCAAATAAATCTAATTTCATAAAAGTCCCTCCTTCAAAACGATTATAGGGGTCTATTTCCACAGATGCTTTCACTATAATTACATTATACCACGAAATTTCCATTTTCTAACTCAAAATATAATTCAGTAAAAATAATTCTAAAACTTTATATAACGCTCAAATGCTGTCAATATCTGCTAGAAAAAATAGTTTATTATAACTGCCAATTAATATTTCAAAGCTCAAAAAAAGAGATGTATACATTACATCTCTTTTGTACTATCTAGCAGCCCCCTCGCTTTTTCCGTTCAAATTAGCTTCTCCTAGATAGCTTTTTGTGGTGAATGTTCTTTGGTGTGGGGCCAAAAAACAAAGTCATGTGGGATTGAAAGTCTTAGACTCTCTTTAGTGGTGCGCTTCAATACCCTTTGAAGCGCACGCATAATTTTATAGTGGATATATTTCCTTCTTTTTATATGTTGTATGAAGTAGGTGATGTGATTTATGTCCGTTCGGTTCACCTAGATACTCATCATACAATTTCTTAATCATTGGATTTTCATGAGATTTTCTAATAGTTTTTGATTCATCTTCTGAATAAAGTGCCTTCGCTCTCTCAACTCTAATGTCTTTAGTCATTCTAATTTCTGGGCAAACTATTGGCTGTCCACCTCCGTTTACACAGCCGCCTGAACATCCCATGATTTCAATAAAGTGATACTCTTTTTCGCCGCTTTTTACAAGATCTAATAATTTTGATGCTTGGCCCGTACTGTGAGCTATCGCTATTTTGACCTCTAAATCTCCAAGCTTCACACTAGCCTCTTTTATTCCTTCTACACCTCTCACTGCTGTGTACTCTACATTTTCAAGCTCATGACCGTGTACAACCTCTGCAACAGTTCTAAGAGCTGCTTCCATTACTCCACCTGTTACTCCAAATATAACACCAGCACCAGTAGATTCACCTATCAATTGATCGCAAGATTCATCTTCTAATCTTGTGAAATCTATACCTGCTGTTTTTATCATTTTTGCAAGTTCTCTAGTTGTTATAACTGCATCAACATCTGCCACTCCATCAACTTTTAACTCATCTCTAAGTTTTTCACCTTTTTTGGCTGTACAAGGCATTACAGATACAACGTATATATCATTTCTATCTATTCCATTTTGCTCTGCATAGTAAGATTTTGCTATCGCTCCAAACATATTTTGAGGTGATTTACAACTAGATAAATTTGGAATGAATTCAGGATAAAACTCCTCGCAATAATTAATCCACCCTGGAGAACATGATGTAATCATAGGAAGAACTCCGCCATTTTGTACCCTATCTAAAAGCTCATATCCTTCTTCCATGATAGTAAGATCTGCTGCAAAGTCAGTGTCAAATACTTTGTCAAAACCAAGTCTTCTAAGAGCTGCTACCATTTTACCTGTAACTGGTGTACCCATCTCTAAGCCAAATTCCTCTCCAAGAGCTGCTCTTACAGCTGGTGCAGTTTGAACAACTACATGTTTATCAGATTCAATAGCATCCCAAACATAATCTATTTCTTCTTTTTCATGAAGTGCTCCAACAGGGCAAACGTTTATACATTGACCACATCTGATACAAGGCGATTCATCTAACGATTTATTAAATGGTTGCCCTACGCTAGTCTTAAATCCTCTGTCTTGGAAACCAAGCACTCCAACATTTTGTATTTTGTCACATACGCTGATACATCTTCCACACAATATACACTTGTTCTGATCTCTTACTATACTTGGTGAAGAATAATCTATAGGATGGATAATTCTCTCTCCATCAAATGTAATCTCTCTAATTCCCAAATCATCTGCAAGTGTTTGAAGTTCACAATTTTTATTTCTTTCACAAGAAAGACAACTTCTATCATGATTTGAAAGGATCAATTCAAGATTGTTTTTTCTAGCAATTCTAACTTTTTTGGTATTCGTCTTAACTACCATACCTTCTGCCGCCTCTAATACACATGATGCTAATAATCTATTGTTAACGCCCTCTACTTCTACAAGGCACATACGACATGCGCCCACTTCATTTATATCTTTCAAGTAACAAAGTGTTGGAATATTAACGCCGATTTGTCTCGCCGCCTCTAAAACCGTGGTTCCCTTTGGAACCGTCACTTCTTTGTTGTCGATTGTCAAAGTTACCATATTGCTCTACACCCCTTTTCTCTCTAATTCATGCTAATTGCGCCAAATGGACATTTTTCTATACATGCACCACACTTGATACACTTACTCTGATCAATTTCATGTGGGTTTTTAGGACTTCCTGAAATTGCACCCACTGGACAAACTTTAGCACAAAGTGTACAACCCTTACATGCATCTGCATCAATAGTGTATGACAATAATTTTTTACATGCACCTGCTGGACATTTCTTGTCTTTAACATGAGCTTCATATTCATCTCTAAAATATTTAAGTGTTGACAATACTGGGTTTGGAGCTGTTTGCCCAAGACCACAAAGAGCTGATGCTTTTATAGAATAAGCAAGTTCTTCTAATTTGTCTATATCTTCCATTTCTCCATTTCCACTCGTTATTTTCTCAAGTAGTTCGAGCATTCTTTTCGTTCCTATTCTGCATGGAACACATTTTCCGCAAGATTCATCAACTGTGAAATCTAGGAAAAATCTAGCTATATCAACCATGCAATTATCCTCATCCATTACAATCATACCGCCTGATCCCATCATAGAACCTAGAGCAATAAGTGAATCATAATCTATAGGAGTGTCTAAATATTCTGCTGGTATACATCCTCCCGATGGACCTCCTGTTTGAACTGCTTTAAATTTCTTTCCATTTGGAATTCCTCCACCGATATCGTAAATAATCTCTCTAAGTGTAGTTCCCATAGGAATTTCAACAAGACCTGTGTTGTTAATCTTTCCACCTAGTGCAAAAACTTTAGTTCCAGGTGATTTTTCTGTACCTATACTCTTGAACCAATCTGCTCCATTTAGTACTATTTTTGGTATATTTGCAAATGTTTCAACATTATTTATTATAGTTGGTTTACCCCAAAGGCCTTTGTTTGCTGGAAATGGTGGTTTATTTCTAGGCATACCTCTTTCACCTTCGATAGAGGCTATAAGTGCTGTCTCCTCGCCACATACGAAAGCTCCTGCACCGAGTCTGATTTCTACATCAAAATCAAAACCTGATTCAAATATATTCTTACCAAGTAGACCTTTTTCTCTAGCTTGATTTATTGCTATCTTAAGTCTATCTACTGCTATTGGATACTCTGCTCTGATATATATAAATCCTTTAGTCGCTCCAATTGCATAGCCGCCAATTGCCATAGCCTCTAAAACCGCATGTGGATCACCTTCAAGCACACTACGATCCATAAACGCTCCCGGGTCACCTTCATCAGCGTTACAAATGATATACTTTTGATCGCTCTCATTTCTAGCTGCAAATCCCCATTTCACACCAGTAGGGAATCCACCACCACCACGGCCACGAAGCCCTGAAGCTTTAACTTCTTCAATTACATCTTCTGGTTTCATCTCAGTAAGAGCCTTACCAAGAGCCATGTATCCATCATATGCAATATACTCTTCAATATTTTCAGGATTTATAACACCACAAAGTTCAAGTGCAACACGCTTTTGCTTTTTATAAAATTGAACCTCACTAACAGATTTGATTTTATCTTCAACTATAGCATCTTTATACAACAAATCCTTTACTATTCTTCCCTTAAGTAGATGTTCCTCGCAAATTACATCCACATCTTCTATTTTTACATGACTGTAAAATGCACCTTCTGGATAAACTACTACTATAGGACCTGCTTCACAAAGTCCAAAACATCCTGTTCTAACTACTTTTACTTCTTTTTCCAACCCTAATTCTTCTAATTTAGCATCCATTTTTTCGTGGATTTTATCAGAATTTGATGACGTACATCCTGTTCCTCCACAGATCAAAACATGAGATCTATAAAACTCCATTGTACAACCTCCCTTTTCAGCGATTATTCTTCGTAAGCACCTACCGTGTATTCTGTAACTATTGTGTTATTTACAATATGTTCTGCCACTATTTTCTTTGCCTTCTCTGCATCTACAAAAACATAAGTGACTTTTTCTTCTCCAGTTTTGTATACTTCTACAATAGGTTCTAATCTACACATTCCGATACATCCTGTTTGAATGACTTGAACATCACTAAGTCCTCGTTTATTCACTTCTTCAATAAGTGACATAAGTACCTCTCTAGCACCAGCTGCAATACCACAAGTTGCCATTCCCACAACGATTCGAGTTCCATCTTTTTCTTCTCTTAGTTCTACCTTTTTACGAGCTTCGTCTCTCATTTTTTTCAATTCTTCCAACGATTTCATCTAGAGCACCTCCTATTTAACCTGATATTTAGTCAAAATTCCTTTGACATCTGCAGGTACTAATTTACCATAAACATCTTCATTAACTGTAATAACAGGTGCCAATCCACAGGCTCCGATACATCTAGTAGCTTCTATTGAAAAACGTCTATCAGTTGTAGTCTCTCCTACTTTAATTCCAAGAGCTTTTTCAATCTCTTCTAGTATCGCCTGAGAACCTTTAACATAACATGCTGTACCTAAGCAAACACCTATGTTATACTCTCCCTTTGGCACTAGTGTAAATTGTGAATAAAACGTTGCTACCCCATAAGCTTCTGCAAGGGGCACATTTACAGCTTCAGCAATCATTTTTTGAACCTCAATAGGTAGATAACCAAAAATCGATTGTGCATCGTGAAGCAATTGCATTAATGCGCCCTTTGAGTCTTTCTTCTCTTCAATCTTTGCCTTAAGTGCATCTACTTTCGTAGCGTTTTCTTTCCAATCAAACGCAAATTCCATCCAAACTCCTCCTTCTTCTATAAAAACTATATCCTCCAATTTGACCGAATCTTCTTTATATGTGAAACTTCTGAATTTTCAAATCATATTAAAGGGTAAAATACTAAATGTTTCCCAAATCAATCAAGCTAAATCAGTGCTTTGTTACATTTTTCACTTTCTTTATACTTTAATTATATATTTTGTTCAAAAGTTGTCAATGTTTTTTTTGTATGTTTTTCTTCACTTTACTACGCCCAAATCCTCTTTCTAAGCCGTTTATACCGGTTTCATTAATAAATAATAATAAATGTGTCGCCGGGAAATACTGTATATTTATACTTTTGTATTTGTTTTTAGTTGGTAAGTTTTCTCATTTAATCACAATTATATTATAACTATGATATCTATTTCCGATTATTTAAACTTAAACCCTAGTTTCTAACTAAATTCATAACTTTATTAAGCTATAGAACCTCTGCATATTGATAAATTGTATTGATGATAAAACTTAAATCAAAATTGACTTTGAGCACAATAAAACTTTTAACGTTTTTATCTAGTAACTTTGATTAGTTATTCATTTTAAGCTATTTATACCACTTTTCTATTTGCTCAAATCACATATTCATTTTAACTTAACACCAAACAGCGTTTTAATTGTTACATTTTTTTAATATTTTAAATGCTTTTTCCCCTATTTTTATTTAGTTTTAGCTATTTATTCTCTCTTATTTCCCAGTATCTAGTTGAAAATACCTACTCATATTCATAAACATCAAAAAGCTCTGCAAATAAATATCTGCAGAGCTTTTAAATAACAATTTTACTTTTTAATAATTCTACTTTCCTAACAATTCTAATATCCTATCTAAATCATCCAAATTATAATAGTCTATCTCTATCTTTCCCTTTCCCTTTTTGTCTTTAACTCTAACTTTTGTACCGAAAAGATTCATAAGTTCATCTTCAAATTCCTTTATGTGAGGATCTCTAGTTTCAACCTTATCTCTGAATATAACCTCAACCGTTCTACTAGTTTCTTTTTTTATCATGGCCTCTAGATTTCTAACACTCAGTGCTTTTTTTACAGCTAAATCAGCCCATTTCTTTTGTTCTGCTAAGTCTTCTAATCTTAAAAGTGCTCTTCCGTGACCAGCTGATAGCTCCTGTGTTTTTATCATATCTATAACTTTAGGTGACAATTTCAAAAGCCTAAGTGTATTGGTAACATGAGTTCTGCTCTTGCCTATCACTTCAGATAATTCTGACTGAGTTATATTGTACTCTCTCATCAATTGCTCGTAGGCATTAGCCTCTTCTATCTGATTCAAATCCTCTCTCTGAAGATTTTCAACCAATGCTAATTGAGCAGAAACATGATCCGTCATTTCCTTGACTATGCAAGGTACTTTCCTCAGCCCTATCATTTTTGCTGCTCTAAATCTTCTCTCTCCCGCAACAATTTCATAACTACCATTTTTGTTTCTAATTATAATTGGCTGCAGTATTCCATGAACCTTTATTGAGTCCGCTAGTGATTGTAAATTTTCTTGTTCAAACTCTTGTCTTGGCTGGTTTTGATTTGCCACTATTTCTCCAACACTTACTTCAATTACCTTTTCTCCGCTCATGTCTTTCAAATCTTCATTTGTCTCTTCTGGAATTAGTGCCGAAAGTCCCTTCCCTAATCCTCTTTTTTTCGCCATCAATATTCCTCCTCTATATTCTCTAAAAACTCTTCCGCTAATTCGTTGTACGCAATAGCACCTTTTGATTTTTCATCATATGCAATTACTGGGACTCCATAACTTGGTGCCTCTGCTAGTCTAACATTTCTTGGAATCATAGTCCTATACACTTTATTTCCAAAGTACTTTTTAACTTCTTCTACTACTTGTATTGAAAGATTTGTTCTACCATCAAACATGCTCAGCACTACCCCTTCTATTTGAAGAGAAGGATTTAAACCTTTTTTGACTAGATTTATAGTGTTCATAAGCTGACTAACTCCCTCTAGCGCATAGTATTCACATTGTATTGGAATCATGACACTATCCGATGCCTTAAGCGCATTTATCGTCAATATTCCAAGCGATGGCGGACAATCTATAAATATATAGTCATAATCACCTCTAATGCTTTCAATAGCTTTTTCAAGGCAATACTCTCTATTTTCTTTAAGTGCTAATTCGATTTCAGCTCCAGCAAGTTCCATAGTTGATGGTATAATTTTTAAACCCTCAAATGAAGTTTCATATACAATATCTCTAGCATCTTCCCCTTCTACAAGTAAATCATAAATAGATTTTTCTATATTATCTTTATCTATTCCAAGACCACTTGTTGAATTCCCCTGAGGATCAATGTCTACAATCAATACATTTTTCCCTGCGGCTACCAGTGAAGCACTAAGATTTATATTAGTAGTAGTCTTGCCCACACCGCCTTTTTGATTAAAGATTGATACAATTTTAGCCATTTAAATCCTCCCTTTGATATTAATGTTTCACGTGAAACATTTTACTCGCTTTTTTTCTTTATGTTTCACGTGAAACATATTTCTATTTGCATCTTTTTTTATCTAAAATCTTCATATAGTAAAATTCACTTCTACTAAAAGTCTCTTCTGCTAAAAATCACTCTGCTAAAAATCTATTTGGTAAAAATTGCTCTGGTGAAAGTCTCTCTGGTAAAAGTCTCTTTCTAAAAGTTTCCGTCACTATAATTATAAATCATATTACAACTATATACTATGCCTTTTTGACAAATAGTTGAATTTTCTGACAAAATCATTAAAAATCTGCACTCCTTTCTGATATATTTATTTTAAAAGATTGCTCTCTTTATCACTAAAACGAATAATCTTTAGATCTAAAAATTAATTCTAGGAGGTAATTTCATTTTGAATTCCTGTATATTTTGTAATATTATCAATCAAAAACTAGAGGCAAATATAGTTTACAAGACGATTTAATCATCGTATTCATGGACCATGACCCCATCAATCTCGGCCACTTACTTATCGCAACCAAAACCCATAAGCTAGATTTAGATGAATTAACTCATAATGAATCCACTAGAGTTATGGACATTTCAAAAATGCTGCTTATAGCTCTAAAAAACACATACCCGTTACAAGGTTATTCTATCATGCAAAATGGTGGCAAATTCAATGATATAGGTCACTATCATTTACACATCTTTCCAAGGTACGATAATGATGGCTTCAGTCTAAATTGCCGCGATATCGACAATTTCAATTCTGATTTGGAATATAGAAAAATATGTTCTTCTATATCGCAAATTATTGACAGAAACACTCTAATTATTAAATAGAAAAAGCAGTTAGATGTTTCACGTGAAACATCTAACTGCTTTCCTATAATTTGGGCAAGCATCTATACTTCTACTAAAAAGTATAAATTGATTTCAATTATCTAACTCTTCGACTTCCCTCTATTGTATCTACAAAAGTCTTATTGCTCATGCCCGGACTCATGTTAAATCTCGGTACAGCCTTTAAATCTGTATTTCTGTATACATATCCCTTTTTGATTGTAAATCCTATATCTATTCCCAGTTCATCCATCACCTCATATGTCGACTTTGTAACTTCTCCATATGGATATGCAAATATAGGGTACAATCCCATATCCAAATTCAACTTCAAATCTCTGTATATTTGATCCTTAGACAAGAATGTGATATATGGTCTCCATCTTCCCCTGCTATTCTTTTTCAAAAAGTGAAGCTCATATGTATGCATTCCAAAATCAAATACATCGTTGTAATCTTTCAAATCATAGTCTTCCTTCAATATCATTTCATACTTTGAATCCACCATCTGCTCTCTTGATCTCAAATAATTTCCCATAATGTGAACTATACCTTTTTGATTGTAGGATTTCATTATCGGATATGCTATTTTGATATTGGACTCATAACCATCATCAAAAGTAATTAACACCGACTTTTGACCTATTTTTTGCTTTCCCTCTATCCAATTTTGAAACTCCTCTGCACTTAGCGTCTTAAAAACCCTATCATGTATTATTTTCATATCCCTTTCAAATTGTGACTTCTTTATAATAGATTGATTTTTTTTACCTATCTGTGAATCTTCAACTATATGATGGTACATGAGCACCGATATTCTATCAATGTTTGGTAATTCTTCTTCAGCTAGCTCATCATTACCCTCATCTGAGAATTCTTCTGATTTTATAGAGTGGTTATTATAATATACTAAATAATTATTGTATTTATAACTTGTAATCTGTTCCTGAAATATATTGTTTTTGCAAGGTCCTCCAATAGTGAGTATTTCATCTTCTGTATTCTTAAAAGTATTTGAAAGAACTCCTGAATGTGAAGTGTTTTTTGCTAATCCTGAATTAGAATAAAATATCATCAAAAAAACTGTAATAATTAAGACTACTCGACTTCTGCAATATTTACGCATAGATATCCCCTCTGTCAAATTTTATCGTCATTCTACAACTAGTATAGCTTTAATATAGTTTTATTTTACCACTGCTGAAAACAATTGCAAGTTTTATGTAAAGCAAGCTTGACATATTTAATATTATAGTATAGTCTTTACGTAAAGTAAGCTTTACATAGAGGAGTTATATTATGAAAAATAACCTTGAACAAATTAGAAAAAGTAAAAATTTAAGCCAAGATCAACTTTCAAAACTTCTAAAGGTCTCTAGGCAGACTATAAGTTCTATAGAAAATGGCAGATACAACCCTTCTATTCTATTAGCTTTTAAATTGTCTATTTTCTTTCATTTGCCCATTGAAGAAATATTTATCTACGAGGAGGAATATTATGATTAAAAAATTTCTAACAAATATCAACTTATTATTTGTACTTTTTTTGCAAAGTTTCGCCATTGTGAGTTACTTCTACAATAGAGATTTAGCTATATTCGGAATCATAACTATCTTATCGATAATCACTGCAATTAGCTCTATTTTAAGGACTAATGCAGATGAAAAGGCTATATTAGACATAGAGTTACAAGACGAGCGAAATAGAATGATAAGGTATCAATCTCAGGCAAAAGCTAACACTTCTTTGAGCTTCATTTTATCTGTTTTGATATTATTTTTTATAATAATGCAGAAAGATTTTACACTTTTGGTAGTTATTTTTTTATTTGCCATCAATAGTATTCTAATGAACTATTATTATTCTAAATTGCAGAAAAAATACTAAATTTGCTTTTCATTATCTCGTATCATATAATGAAATAAAATCAAAATACATTTGCGAAAGGATGTTACTTAATGAAGAAATTACTGAGTATCTTCTTGGTTTTAATGCTAATTTCAGCATCAACTATAACATTTGCATCTAATGATTTAGTTGAAATTAGTATGAATGACCATATTATTAAAATGAACAATGTTGAACTAGAATCAAATTCATTTTCTTTAAATGGCAAAGTTTATGTGCCTTTGGAATCTAGCTTAAAATTATTAGATAAAAAGGTTGATTGGATTTCATCTCCTAAGACCGCTACTATATCAGACTTAAATACTATTGTTCAAAATCCAATAGTAACTATGGAAATGGAAAGTGGAAAGAAGATAAAAATGGAGTTATATCCAGAAAAAGCTCCTAACACTGTAAATAATTTTATAAAGCTTATAAATGATGGTTTTTACAATGGACTTAACTTTCACAGAGTTATACCTGAATTTATGATTCAAGGTGGCGATCCAAATGGAAATGGCACTGGTGGAGCAAAATACGATATCAAAGGTGAATTTACTAAAAACAATGAATTCAATGACTTGCTTCACAAAAGAGGTGTGGTTTCAATGGCTAGAAGCACCGCATTTGACAGTGCTAGTTCTCAATTTTTTATAGTCGTAAAAGATTCTCATTTTCTAAATGGAAACTACGCCGCTTTTGGAAAAGTTATAGAAGGAATAGAGATTGCTGATGAAATAGCATTAGTTGAAAGAGATGCCAGAGATAAGCCTCTACAGCCCCAAGTAATAAAAACTATGACTGTCGATACATTCGGTAAACAATACAATGAACCTGTAAAAATAACTGAGGAGTCTATACTTGCAAATATGTATAGTGGAGTTTCATCTCCAGATGATGCCAGTTCCCCTGAGAAAGAATCCGGAACTAAAGAAGCCAAACTAGTGCATCAATCTGTACATTTAAAATATAATACTATAGAATTAGATGATAGTTTAATTATGTATGATGATACAAATTATATATCTATAGACTCTCTAAAAGACCTACTAAAGGCTAGATTGGATTACTATTCAAAAAATAAAACATTCAATTTATTATTCAAAAAACAATATTTATATCAAAATAATCCTTTGGTTACAATAGAACTTGATAATGGTAAAACACTTGAAATAGAACTTTACCCTAGCGATGCTCCAAATACTGTATCTAATTTCATCGCTCTCATAAAAAATGGTTTCTATAAGGGAAAATCATTTCATAGAATGCTAGCTGACAATATGATTCAAGGTGGCCAAGATTTAGAAAACACTATGAAATACTTACTTCCAGGTGAATTTGCAACAAATGGATATGAAAATACCCTCATGCAAACTAGAGCTACTATATCTATGGTAAACTTCAGTTCTCACCCAGTTTCTAGTCCTACGGAATTCTTTATAAATGTAGTTGACCATCCTAGCTTAAATGGCAATTTCGCTCCATTTGGTAGGGTTATAAACGGTATGGACGTTATAGATGAGATATCTCGCACAAAAACTGATGCAAATGCTTCTGCTATAAATCCTGTAGTTATAAAAAATATCAC
>JAOAQY010000116.1 GCA_025210965.1 Tissierellales bacterium | reverse complement strand
GTATTAATCATAGTAAGTATTGGCATCATCATAGCAACTACTATAAATCCAATAACTGTAGCCATTACTACAATCATTATAGGCTCTATCATTGCCATCAACTGTTCTATAGCAGCCTCTACTTCTTCATCGTAAAAATCTGCTGTTCTATTTAGAATATCATCTAGAGCACCTGATTCCTCTCCTATGCTTACCATGGAAAGCATCATAGGTGGAAAAACTTTTATTGCTCTAAGCGGTGGTGCCAATTGAGATCCTTTTTTCAAATCCTCTCTGGCTTTTTCTAAACCTTTTTCTACAACCCTATTTCCAACAATTCGCCCAACAACCTCGAGAGCTTGAATTAGCGGCACACCACTTGATAGTAGTGTAGATAGCGTTCTAGTAAATCTTGATGCAGCTACATTTATATTCATCTTTTTCATAAGTGGATTTCTAAGTCTGTTTTTATCCCTATGAAGTCTACCAGACTCAGTGCTGTGATAAAATTTAAGTAGTCCACCAGTTGCTATGGCGAGTATTGTGATAAGCCACCAAAATTGCTGTACGAAATTACTTAAAGTCATCATGATAACTGTTGGCAGTGGAAGCTCTGTATTACTATTCACAAACATACCTATAATACTAGGGAATACTACTGCTAACATAAATGTAACAACTATTACAGATACAACTGCTAGTATGATAGGATACGTCATAGCACCTTTTATTTTATTCTCTATTTTATACTCTTTAGTGTAATGAGTAGCCATTCTATCAAGTATCGTATCTAAATTACCACTAACCTCTCCAGCCTCTACCATGTATATAAGTAGTTCTGGAAAAATATCTTTGTGTAGCTGTAATGAGTCTGAAAATGTATGTCCTTTTTGAACATTTTCATAAACATCAGCTATAGCTGCTCTAAGCCTCTTGTTTTGAGTCTGTTCTTTCAGAATATCTAAACAATTTACAATAGATACCCCTGCATGAAGCATCGTGTGAAATTGCCTACAAAAAATTGCAATCTCTTTTACTTTGATTTTTCTAGTTAAGACTATGCCCCTCTGCCTTCCTTCAACTTGCTCCTCTATATTTATAGGATACATGGAGTTATCTTTTAACATCCTCATTACTTCTTCCCTAGAATCAGCTTCATATGTCCCTTCTGCTTTTCTACCATCTTTTCTAAGTGCTGAATATTTATAAGTAGTCATAATCTATCACCTACAAGTATCTAAGAATAGTGTCTCTATTTATCGCAGCCTCTAGCAAACTCTCTTTGGATATAAGTCCTTTTTTATAATGTTCAACCAAACAAGCATCCATAGCTATCATTCCCTGCTTCATTCCCGTTTGAATAACGGTTTGAATTTGGTGTGTCTTTCCCTCTCTGATGAGGTTCTGCACAGCTGAATTTACTGCCATTATTTCAACTGCCGCAACTCGTCCATTGCCATCTTTTCTCGGTAAAAGTTGCTGTGATACAACCCCACGTAATACTGATCCTAGCTGTACTCTAATCTGCTGCTGCTGATGAGGCGGAAATACGTCTATAATTCTGTCTATAGTTTTGGCTGCACCGACTGTATGGAGTGTAGAAAACACCAAGTGACCCGTTTCAGCTGCCGTCATAGCAATTGAAATAGTCTCTAAGTCACGCATCTCACCTACTAGAATCACGTCTGGATCTTGTCTAAGTGAAGCTCTAAGTGCATTTGCAAATGATCTAGAATCATGTCCAATTTCTCTTTGGTTTACCATGCTCATATTGTGGCGGTGAAGATACTCTATAGGATCTTCTAGTGTCAATATATGACATTTTCTTTCATGATTTATTTGATCTATCATCGCTGCAAGTGTAGTTGATTTACCACTACCTGTTGGGCCTGTTACTAGAACCAAACCTCTATGTTCTCTAGCAAACTCTTTAAGTCTTTCTGGAAGACCAAGTTCATCAATAGTAGGAATCTTTGAACCAACTGCACGTATAGCCATTCCATAAGTCCCTCTTTGCTTATAAACATTTAATCTGAAACGTCCAAGTCCTTTTATAGATATCGAAGAATCTAGTTCTCCTACTTCACTAAGTATCTTAAATGTATGCTCATCTGTAGCTTCTCTTACAAGCTTCTCGTTTACGTCAGGCATCAGCTTGGGATATTCATCCATAACTTCGAGCGCTCCATTGAGTCTTATCACAGGTGGATAGCCCACTGTAATATGCAAATCTGATGCCCCTAATTCAACTGTCTTTTTCAATAGTTCGTCTAATGTCATATCATCACCTACTCCATAGTATAAATTACTCGAGAATACTCATCTACAGTCGTAACACCCTCTAGTACGAGTTCTCTACAGTTTTCTGAAAGTTCTATCATTCCATTTTTTAATGCTGCTTGCCTTATGTCTTCTGAAGATGCATGCCCTTCAATAAGCCCTTTTAGTTCTCTATTCATTATCAATACTTCATGTATAGCAACCCTGCCTTTGTATCCTGTGTTATAGCATTTGCTACATCCTCTTCCCTTATATAGTTTATGCACCCCATAAGTCTTCAATATCTCTTTTTCAGAATTAGATATCTCGTATTCTTCCTTACAGTTTTCACATATCCTTCTGACAAGTCTCTGACTCACTATTCCTACAAGTGAGTTACTAAGTAAATATGGCTCTATTTCCATATCCATAAGTCTAGACACTGTAGAAGGTGCATCATTGGTATGAAGTGTACTGATAACCAAGTGACCTGTTACCGCCGCTCTAATAGCAATTTGAGCTGTTTCAGTATCTCTAATCTCACCTATCATAATTATATTAGGGTCTTGTCTAAGTATTGATCTTAGACCACCAGCAAAGGTCATCCCTGCTTTCGGATTTACTTGTACTTGATTTATACCATCCAATCTATACTCAACTGGATCTTCTAGCGTAATTATATTTTTGCTATCACTATTAAGTTCAGATAATACCGCATATAGCGTAGTTGTCTTACCACTACCTGTCGGACCCGTAACCAATACTATTCCGTGAGGTTTGTGTATCATTTCATCAAACTGCTCATAGTTAACTTCAGTAAATCCAAGCTGTTTCTTACTAACCAAGAAGTTACTTCTATCTAGAAGTCGTATAACGACCTTTTCTCCAAATACTGCTGGTATGATTGATATACGCAAATCTACAATTGCTCCGTCTTTAGTATATTCATATCTGCCATCTTGTGGTCTTCTTCTCTCTGCTATGTCAAGATTGCACATAATTTTAATTCTCGTTACAATAGCTGAATGAGTAGCTTTAGATGGTTTCATTTTAGTCTGTAATTGACCATCAACTCTATATCTTATCCTTACTATTTTTTCGAATGGCTCTATGTGAATATCACTAGCTTTGCTAAGTATAGCTTGATCTATGATTGTATTTACAAGTTGCACAATTGGCGCATTATTTACATCATCTAGTACAACCTCTTCTATTTGATCATACGACTCTAAACTCTCCTCAAATTGCTTAGCAAAGTCTTCCGCCGCCTTCTCAACTTGTGATTCTGTATACAACTTTTTTATTGCATCTTCTATATTCTCTTTCATCGCTATAGCAGGCTCTATCTTTAAACCCGTCATCATCTTAACATCATCTATAGCAAATATATTAAGTGGATCTGCCATAGCAACAAGAAGCCCTGTACTAGTTTTTTTAACTGGCACTAGTTGGTGCTTTCTAGCCAATGACTCTTTCACCACTTCCGCAAGTTCTGGTGCTATTGTAATAGCATCTAAATCAATAAACGGAATTTTAAGCTGTATCTGCAGTGTTTTAACCAAATCTCTACTGTCAACATATCTATCATCTACTAAAATTTCTCCCAACTTCTTACCAGTAGATTTTTGTTTAGCAAGTGCAGCCTCAAGTTGTTTTTCTGTAATTAGATTTTCTCTTACTAATAAATCTCCTAATCTTAGTTTGCTATTTTCCATTTTCATCAACCTATCGTCAATTTTATTTGTTTTAATACTATTTACATTAAATTATACCACATTTTTAGCATTTTATTTTGACTATCAAAAGATTCGCCAAAATTTTACTATCTTTAGTTATATATTTACCCAAATTTATTAAAAAAACCGAATTGGTTATCATTGTTAACCAATTCGGCATACGTCCTAATCTATTCTC
The DNA here is from genome assembly GCA_025210965.1 of Tissierellales bacterium. Taxonomy (NCBI): domain Bacteria; kingdom Bacillati; phylum Bacillota; class Tissierellia; order Tissierellales; species Tissierellales bacterium. The sequence continues at coordinate 21,907 of JAOAQY010000116.1, read as the reverse complement.
GTCAGTTTATTTCTAAACAAAGTCTCTATTTTTCTAACAAACATCGTCCACGCAAACTCTTTCTGCGCTATAGGTTCTACTAATATCGTTGTTATTCCCATACGATTTCCTCCCAATACATCAGTAAAAAGTTGATCCCCTATACAAGCAACCTTCGTTCTATCAACTACATTCATCTTACTCATGGCTTCTCTAAATCCCCTTTTAAGAGGTTTTTTTGCCTTATAAATGAATTGTAATCCAAGATCGTTAGCAAAAAGTTCTACGCGTTCCCGATTATTATTTGATGTCAAACAAACATCAAATCCCAATTCATTTAATTTATCAAACCAAAGCCTTACATCCTCTGTTGGCAAAGGGCAATCCCATCCAACTAGAGTGTTATCTAGGTCTATTATAAGGTATTTTATGCCATTTTTCAACAAATTATTGATATCAATCTTCTGTATGTCTTTGTAATAATAATCAGGAATTAATATTTTCATTTTAACACTCCCTATTTTGTTCTTTGAGCAATAATAGATTTTATCTTAGTAATTACCATATCTATTGCAACTTTATTATGTCCACCTTCTAAAATTATAATATCAGAATATCTCTTATTAGGCTCTATGAACTGCATATGTGCAGGTCTAACAGTCTCTAAATACTGATCAATCACAGATTCTAAAGTTCTTCCTCTTTCTTCTATATCTCTTTGTATTCTTCTTAGTATTCTAACATCAGCATCTGTGTCTACATAAATCTTTATATCTTGTATATTTCTAAGATTTTTGTCTTCAAGAAGTAGTATTCCTTCAAGAATAATAATGTCTTTTGGTTCAACGTGTACTGTTTCTTCTTTTCTAGTGTGTTTTGCAAAATCATATATTGGTTGCTCAATAGCTTTACCACTAATCAATTTTTGCAAATGTTCAATAAGTAATTTATTATCAAACGCCAAAGGATGATCATAATTAGTTTTTACCCTTTCTTCAAAAGGAATATCACTTTGATCTCTATAATATGCATCTTGTTGAATTACAGCTATATCATCCGGTGATAAAGAATTTATAATCTCCTTTGCAACAGTACTTTTCCCTGATCCAGTTCCTCCAGTAATTCCAATAACTATAGGTCTATTTATTTCAGACATCATTATTTTTGTTCCTCCCTTTCTTTTCTAAGCATGAACCATTTTTTCAATTCTACATCCACTTTTACCTTTACAATTTCCTGCGCATGTGGAGCCGACTCTACTTCTACCCCTTTGCTGTTCCATATTTTTTCTATGGTCATTTCATGATGTTTTTCACTAGGCCCAAAAACCTCTACCTTTTCACCAACTACAAACTTATTTCTTTGCTCAATTGTTGCAATTTTACTTACACTATCAAAGTCCAGAACCAATCCCAAAAAGTCATAGTTTCTTATATATGAACTATTTGCATATAATTGTCCATCGCTACCTGGTTTTCCAAAATAGAAACCAGTGGTAAAATCTCTATAACTAGCTTTTTTTATTTCTTCTAACCACTTAGGATCAAATTTATAATCTTCAGGGTTTTCGTAGTACGAATCAATAGCCATGCGATAAGCTCGTATTATAGTAGCTACATAATACGCCGATTTCATACGCCCCTCTATTTTAAAACTAGTAATGCCAGCCTCTATTAGTTCTGGTATATGCTCTATCATACAAAGGTCTTTAGAATTAAATATAAAAGTTCCTGTTTCATCTTCGTAAACTGGATAATATTCACCAGGTCTTTTTTCTTCCATCAAATGATATTTCCATCTGCATGCTTGTGCACAAGCTCCTCTATTAGCATCTCTTCCAGTCATGAAATTACTTAAAAGACATCTTCCAGAATAAGATATACACATTGCACCATGAACAAAAGATTCTATTTCCAAATCATCTGGTGTATTTTCACTTAATTCTTTTATTTCTCTTAAGGACATTTCTCTTGCAGTCACTACTCTCTGCACACCATTTTTATGCCAAAAATTTGCAGTATTGTAATTTGTACAATTTGCTTGAGTACTTAAATGTATTTCCATATCTGGCGCTGCAGCTTGAACTTCACACATAACGCCTGGATCTGCTACTATAACGGCATCCACACCTATTTCTTCTAACTCTAGTACATATTCCTTTAAACCAGAAAAATTATCATTATGAGCTATTATATTAAGTGTAACAAATACCTTTTTACCATATTCATGTGCAAAATCAACACCTTCTTGCATTTCTTCCTTGCTAAAATTTTTAGCTTGTGCGCGAAGCCCAAAAGCTCGCCCACCAATATAAACAGCATCAGCTCCATATCTAATCGCCATCTTTAATTTTTCCAAGCTTCCTGCTGGTGCTAATAGTTCTATTTTGTTCATACCTACACCCCTTTTAATCCCTTCTTGTGCGATATCGCAACACCATCACCTATTGGTATAATAGTAGTTTCTAATTCTTCATGATGAGAAATAACATTTAGATATTCTCTCATTTTTCTAACTATAGTTCTTTGTCTTTTCGGTACTAGCATATCTGTTGCAATCATACCCTTAAATAACACATTATCTGATATTATAACTCCATCATCGCTAAGCCTATCTAAACAATACGGTAAAAATTCCAAATATTTACTTTTAGCAGCATCGATAAATATAACATCAAATTTGCCATCTAATTTGGGTAATATATCCTGCACATTTCCTTCTTTAATTTCTATTATATTCTCTAACTCGGCTTTTTTTATATTTTCTTTTGCTCTTTGAATCATCATTTCCGAGCGCTCTATAGTTATAAGTTTTTTACAACTTGGTTGCATTTTAACCATAAAAATAGAAGAATACCCTATCGCTGTCCCAAGTTCTAATATCGAATTTGGTTTTTTCATCGATAAAAAAACTCTAATCATCTGTGCCACTTCTGGATGGATGATTGGAACATTGTACTCTTCTGCATACTTTTCCATATCATACAAGATGCCACTCATTCGTGGCAACTCTGTTCGTAAATAATCAATTATATAATCTTTATTAATGTTTTTTCCCATAGCTCTTACTCCAATTTTTATTGTAATGAATCTTTATAAATATTTTTATACTTCAAAAATTCTTTGTATGTTTTAGCAAAATTGTGACTACCTGATTCACCTTCTGGGTTAACCACAAAAAACAAATATTCCGTTTTTTCAGGGTTTATCGCTGCCTCTATAGATGCTCTTCCAGGAGAGGCTATAGGCCCTGGTGGCAAGCCCAAATGCTGGTAAGTATTATATGGTGACTCAACCTTCAAATCTGAATTCAACAATCTTGTTTTTCTCTCTCTAAGTATATATTGTATCGTTGCACACGATTCAAACTTCATATTTTGCTCGATACGATTGTAAAAAACTGATGCAATTTTTGCTCTCTCTTTATCTAATTTTCCTTCTCTTTCAACAATGGAAGCCATAGTTATAAAATCATTTAAATTACCACCTGCTTCAATTTTATCCTTCAAAATCTCAGAATAAATTTCTTGGAAACCATCAAGCATTTTTCTAAGTACATCTTCTGTGCTAGCATCAACATACACATCATATGTATTTGGATAAAGATACCCTTCTAAATCATGACCCTCTGGTATATATTCTAAAAAGTCATAATCCTCTTTTAAATGCTCTGGATTATTGACTAATTTTAAAAACTCATCTCTATCAACAAAACCTTTTTGAGTCAATAACTCGACTATCTCACTTAGCTCGTACCCTTCTGGTATAGTAAACCTTTTGGTAGCTTTTTTCTTTCCACCATGAGTGAGTTCATCTGCTATTTGTTCAAATGTCATATCATTAGACAATTCAAAAGTTCCAGGTCTAAGTTTTCTATCTATTTGAGTATCTTTTAAATAAGACTTAAAAGCCCACTCACTTCTGATTAGATTCGACGTCTTAAGTATACTCGCAATCTTAGAAGAACTACTCCCATCTGGTATTATTATTTGCTTCTGAACCGCATTTTCAGAAGTAGCTACTGGTTTATCATTATCCATAATCATAAATTTAAAACTCCAAGCTCCAGCTACCACTAAGAAAAGTAACGCATATAAAAACATTTGTAATTTAGTAATTTTTTTCTTCCTTTTCTTTAGCAATCTATTCACCACCCATTAGCTTTATCTTATTTATTATATATCCTCAATTAATTATTGACAAGAGCTAATCTTACAAGACATACAAAAAGATGCTAGTTACAAACTAGCATCTTCGTTTCTTTTCATGAGCTTTTCGCTCGAACTGTCAAAAAATCTTCAAGTCCTCATTACCGTTTGAGGTTAAGCTTTATAATTTGTGAGCGCAAATTATATATACTCTTAAATTTCCATTATAATAGGTAATATCATAGGATTTCTTTGCATCTTTCCATAAATGAAATTCTTCAAGCTATCCCTAATGCTACCCTTTAAAGTAGTCCAATCAGTTATGTTCTTTTCCTCACAATCCTCTAAAGCTTTTCTAACTACTTTTCTAGCTTCATCAATTAAGTCTTCCGATTCTCTTACATAAACAAAACCTCTAGACACTATATCTGGACCAGCAACTACTTTTCCATTTTCCATGGTTACAACAACCACCATAAGCCCATCTTCTGATAAATGTTTTCTATCTCTAAGAACTATGTTTCCTACATCGCCGACACCTAATCCATCGACCAAAACATTTCCACTGTTTACATAACCTGAAAAACGACCTTTATGTCTTGTAAGTTCAAGAACCGAGCCATTCTTCCCTATAAACACATTATTCTTCTTCATTCCTAGCTCTTCAGCCAATTGAGCATGTCTCTTCAAATGACGAAACTCTCCGTGAACTGGCATAAAAAACTTAGGACTAAGCAATGCATGCATCATTTTTAATTCTTCTTGACAAGCATGTCCCGAAACATGAATGTCCGCCAACTCATCATAAATTACTTCAGCACCTTTTTTAAATAGCTGATTTATGACTTTAGATACAGCTTTTTGATTTCCTGGGATCGGTGATGCAGATATAATTACTAAATCTCCTGGAACTAACTCCATCTTTCTATGCATAGATGCTGCTAATCTAGACAGCGCTGACATAGGTTCTCCTTGGCTACCAGTAGTTATAACTACTATCTGATCATCATTATAACGTTTCATTTCATTAATATCTATAATTGTCCCTTCAGGCACATCTAAATAACCCAATTCTCCTGCAACTTTCGCTACATTTACCATACTTCTGCCCGAAATAACGACTTTACGTTCGTATTTAACTGCAGCATCAATTATTTGCTGTACACGATGTACATTCGAAGCAAATGTAGCAACTATAATACGCTGTTTTGCAGTAGCAAACATCTCCTGTAGAGTATTCCCCACTGTTTTCTCACTCATTGTATAGCCTTGACGCTCTACATTCGTGCTATCAGCCATCATCAGCAGTACACCTTTTTTTCCTATTTCCGCTAATTTATGAAAATCAGTTCTTCCGCCTATTATCGGTGTATAGTCAATTTTGAAATCGCCTGTATGCACAACCGTTCCAACAGGTGTATTAATTGCTATAGCAACCGAGTCCGGAATACTATGATTTGTTCCTATAAAATCAATATTGAAACATCCTAAACGAATTTTATCTCCTGATTTTACAACATTTAACGATACATTTTTTAAACCGCGCTCAACTAGTTTTAATTCGACCAACCCAAGGGTCAACTTTGTTCCATAAATTGGAACATCCAATTTTTGCAACAAGTAAGGAATTGCACCTATATGATCCTCATGACCATGAGTTAAAAGTACCCCTCTTATCTTGTCTTTGTTTTTCACCAGATATGAAATATCAGGAATAACTACGTCAATTCCTAACATCTCATCTTCCGGAAAACTCATTCCACAATCAATGATAACGATATCATTCTTGTACTCAAATACGGTAATATTCTTTCCGATTTCTTCCAGCCCGCCTAATGGTATGACCTTTAAAGCAGCTGGCTTTGATGCCATAATGTCACTTCCTTTCTGTTTTATTATATCTCAAATAGATATTACAAATAGCCAAATAACTTCTGTATTATCTAATAATGACTTCTCTTTTCCATAAAAATACCCTCAAATATGAGGATTACTCAGAGCATTCCTTGCATACTCCAAAAAATTTTATATTATATTCTTTTATTGCATACTCTTCTTCATTTTCTATAACATCAGATATATTCTCTAAATCTTTATCATCTATTTCAATGACGCGAGAACACTTAGTACAAATCAAATGGCAATGGTGCTCTGACTCATCTTCATCCATCAATTCATATCTACTGCACCCATCATTAAAGTTCATCTTTTTAACAATTCCAATTTCATCAAAAATCTGCAAAGTTCGGTATACTGTGGCTAATCCAATTTCCGGATGATTATCCTTCACAATATCATATATTTCTTCTGGGCTCAAATGAGCATCATCATTCTCTACAAAAACATCAAAGATAATCTTTCTTTGTGTTGTCAATTTATATTCTCGTTTTTTCAATGTTTCTTTTAAATTTTCTACCAAATTCATATAGCCACCTCCCGACAAGGTATATTATATATATTAATCGCAAAATACACAAAAGTCAATTTATTATTAAATCTACCCCTAATTGTTGTCCTCTGCATATGCGTCTCTTACTTCTTCAAACTCTTGATCGCTCTCTATTACATCTAAGAACATCTCTTCACCTTTTTCTCTATATCTCATAAGAAGAGCATCTTCCTCTCCCTTTTCCTGTACGATTGCATATTTCTGCTCTCCATACATAAAAACTTCAATTATTTCAAACTCATGCTCAACATTTTGATCGTCTACAAATTTATAATACTCCATCTATATCCCTCCACTATGATTGTCTATCTAAAAAAGTCTGTAGTATATGAACTGCAGCTAATTTATCTATGACTTCTTTTCTTTTTTTTCTACTAACATCTGCACTAATTAAAGTTCGCTCTGCCGCAATAGATGTCATTCTTTCATCCTGATAAATAATCTCTAATCCAAAAACCTTTTCAAATTTTTCAGCAAATTTTATTGTCTTTTCGCCTTGAGGACCTAAAGTATTATTCATATTTTTCGGCAAGCCTACAACAGCTTTTTGAACGCCGTATTCCTCTATAATTTCTCTTAGCGCCTGAAAATCTTTATCCCAGCTCTTACGCTTTATGGTTGTAATCCCCTGAGCTGTCATCCCAAGTAAATCGCTTATCGCCACTCCAATTGTACGATTTCCAACATCTAATCCAATATATCTTATCATATTTCCTCCTAGTACACTTTAATACAAAACTCAGGACATCTCCTAGCACAGTAACCACACTTGACACACTTATTCTCGTCTACTATTGCCTTCTGATTAATCAATTTAAGTGCATTTTGCTGACACGCTTTTACACAATTTCCACAACCAATACACCAATCTGCAATATGTAATTTCCTTGATTTCAAGTCTAATCTTGAAAACGTTTCATCTTCAATATATCCCAAATTAATCAATTGACAGTTAGCATCTATTTCAGCCTCACTTTGCATCCCAATAGCAATTGAATCTATTGTTTTTAAATCATTAACGTAATTAAAAGAATTCACAGCATCACTAATTAAATGCCCTCCACCAAAGGGTTTCATAGCATAGATAGCCTTTCCTGAACCCTTAGCACTTGCTATTGCTTGCTCCATTTCCAACCTACTACCATCAACTATACCGATACCACTTCTATTTATTATGGGCATAACAACTTCCAGTTCTGGATAATCGATACTCGCATTTACCGCCTCAATAAAATGAGTAGATATCCCAACCGCTCTAATTAGCCCTTCTTCTTTTTTTCTCAATAAATACTCAATCGCTTCATAGTGACCTCTAATAGTTGCATCACTTTCCTGTTCATGAAGCAAAAATAAATCAACATAATCTGTTTGCATTTCGTTTAAGGCTCTATCTAAAGTTTGCTTTGCCGTTTCAGTCGAATAAGCATAAGATTTAGTACCTATTACATAATTTTCTCTACTAGGAATTTGTTTTAGAAATTCTCTAATATGACCATAATTATCGTAATAATCCGCAGTATCTAAAAAATTTATCCCCTTTTGAAAAGCATAATAGAGGAGCTCTGCTCCCCTCTCAAATGAAAAATCCATTTGCAAAGGGCTCATAGTTAGAGCTCCATAACAAATCTTCGATACTTTTATTCCAGTATTTCCAAGATCCACTTGTGATAATTCCAACTTAATTTGCCTCACCTTTTAAATAATATTTGAGAAGTTCCTCGATAATTTCATCACGTTCTAGTCTTCTGATAAGTCCTCTAGCATTATTGTGACTTGTAATATACGTAGGATCCCCAGATAAAATATAACCTACGATCTGATTAATTGGATTATAGCCTTTTTCGTCTAATGCTTTATAGACATTCAAAATAATGTCTCTAGCTTCGTTATCATTCTCATTTTCAACTTTAAATCTCATTGTGTAGTTAATGTCTTTGACCATAAAGCACACTCCCTTCTACATCATTATATCACAAATTTTTGTTCTTTTTCTAGTCTTATTATCTTTATTGAATATTTTAGCAAACACTATATAGAGTCACAACATTTAGCTGATATAATGATATTAGTGTCATTATACCCCCTCTATATAGTAAATAAACAAGAGAGCAAAAGCCCTCTTGTTTATTATTTTATTTCAATTGTCCTTCTATTAATGAATATGCAGCATCTAATGCTTCCGCCAACTTACTTGCATCCTTTCCGCCAGCTTGTGCCATATTTGGACGGCCACCACCGCCACCTCCTGCAATTTTAGCAATTTCTCTAATTAAATTACCTGCATGAGCTCCTCTTTTAACTAAATCATCTGTTGCGCTAACCATAAAGTTTACCTTATCACCATTAGCTGTTCCTAAGACAACTATTACTGATCCCAATTTATCTTTAGCTTTGTCACCAATTTCTCGCATTGCATTCATATCAACACCTTCTAATTGTTTTACCAAAACATTTGCTCCAGATATCTCTTTGGTATCGTTAAACAAATCATTAGCCTTAGCAGTTAAGAGCTTGCTAGTAAGTCTTTCAACTTCTTTCTTTGATGCTTTTGCTTCCTCTACTAAACTCTCCGCTCTAGTTACAACATCATGCCTAGCACTTTTGATAGTATTAGCTACAGTATTTATTTCACCTTCCAATTTAGATAAATAATTGTAAACTTCTCTACCTGTAACAGCTTCTATTCTTCTTACACCTGATGATATACCAGCTTCAGTCAATATTTTAAATATTCCAATGTCATTTGTATTCAGAACATGAGTTCCACCACAAAGTTCTATACTATAGTCTCCCATTTTAACAACACGAACAGTATCGCCATATTTTTCGCCAAATAAAGCTTGTGCACCCATTGCTCTAGCCTCATCAATGGCCATTTCTTTGATATATACCGGCAAACTTTCAAAAATTCTATCATTAACTTTCTTCTCTACTATTTTAATTTCATCCATTGTCATTCCTTCAAAATGACTAAAATCAAATCTAAGTCTATTTTCCGTTACTAAAGAACCCTTTTGTTGTACATGCTCTCCTAATGTATCTTTTAATGCCTGATGCAACAAGTGAGTACAACTGTGATTTCTAGCTATATCTTTTCTTCTAGATGTTTCAACTTTAGCCAAAACTTTATCTCCTAATGATACAGCACCTTCTTCAACTGTAATATAGTGTAATCTTAGACCCTTTGGTCCTTTTTGCGTGTCTGTAACCTTTATCTTCAATCCATCTTTTTCGATTACACCACTATCACCAATCTGTCCACCACTTTCTGCATAAAATGGTGATGCATCAAGTATCATTATGCCTTTGTCTCCAGCATTCATTTTTTTGACATCTCTATTATCTGATATCATAGTAACTACTTCTGCATCAAGTTCTTCCTCTTCATACCCTTTAAATATTGTTTCAATAATTTTTTCTATATCCAAGAAATCCAAAGAATCCTTATCCCAAGCATCGTTTCCGCCTTCAAGTCTAGCTTGACGCGCTCTGTTTTTTTGCTTTTTCATCTCTTCTTTAAAACTGTCTATATCAACATCAAATCCTCTTTCTGCCAATATTTCAAGAGTAAGCTCCAATGGGAATCCATAAGTATCATACAATTTAAATGCATCATGACCGCCAAGAGTTTTTGTTCCCTCAAGCATCATTTGATTCAAGTGTTTGTCTAATATTTGATTTCCTTGTTCAATTGTTTCGTTAAACTTCTCTTCCTCAAGCAATACTATCTTCTTGATTTGATCTCTTTTTTCTTGTATCTCTGGGTAGTAATCTCCCCAATTATCCACTACAACATCTATGATTTCTGGTAAGAAGTTAACGCTAATTCCAAGCTGCTTGCCATGCTGATGTGCTCTTCTTATAATTCTTCTTAAAACATATCCTCTGCCCTCATTACTTGGCAATACACCATCGGCTATTAAGAACGTCATAGCTCTTGCATGGTCTGTAATTATTCTTATAGAAACATCCGTACTTGGTTTGTCTCCATAATTGAAATCACTCACTTCTTCAACTTTATGAAGTATAGTAGATATAGGTTCTACTTCAAAAATATTATTAGCATCATTCATAACTACTGCCATACGTTCAAGACCCATTCCAGTATCTATATTTGGCTCAGCTAATTTATTATAATTTCCATTCTCGTCTTTATCAAATTCTGAAAACACAAGATTCCAAACTTCAACAAATCTATCGCATTCACATCCTGGCTTACAATCAGGATCACCACAGCCTCTCTCAGCACCTCTGTCGATATATATTTCAGAGCACGGACCACATGGACCAAGCGTAAGCTCCCAGAAATTATCTTCCTTACCAAGTCTTACAATTCTATTTTTAGGAACTCCAACTTCATTTTCCCAAAATTCAGCGGCATCATCATCATTCTCATATACAGAAACCCAAAGCTTTTCAGATGGCACTCCCATATGTTCTGTCATAAATTCCCAAGCCCAAGTTACAGCTTCTTTTTTAAAATAATCTTGGAAAGAAAAGTTTCCAAGCATCTCAAAAAACGTTCCATGTCTATCTGTTTTACCAACATTGTCAATATCGCCAGTTCTTATACATTTCTGACAAGTAGTCATTCTGTGTTTTGGCGGCTCCTCTAGTTTTAAAAAATATGGCTTAAGTGGAGCCATTCCTGCATTTATCAACAATAAACTTTTGTCATTTGCTGGTGGAACCAATGGATAACTTGCGTGAACCAAATGTCCTTTACTCTCAAAAAAGTCTAAAAATTCTTTTCTTATTTCGTGAATTCCCATTTTCTTCATACTTACTTCCTCCTACTATTTCTTTAATTTTTATCTCACAAATAAATTAAGGCAATAAAAAAACGCCCCTAATAAAGGGACGAAAATTCGCGGTACCACCCAATTTATTTCACATACTAGATACGAAATCACTTGTAGATTATAACGTAATCAACGTACTCATGTACTACTATTTCCACAAGTAAACTCCCGAGCTGCTTCTAAGTGCTTTCCTTAGACATTTTCACCAAGCATGTCCTCTCTAAAAGTTCCACACAAATACTATTCTCGTTCTTAGCATTTTTCTATTTAAAAAGATAGGTTCATTATAAACTCTTCTATCCATTTTGTCAATCATAGAATATGAATATAATGAACCTAATATATCTTAATGCTCGTGCTCATCTCCGTGATCATGCTCTCTTGGCTTAAAATCTTCAAGCCCTGGAATATCTAGATTGTTCTTTGTAGCATAGTCATAAAGTGCAGCTTTTAACGCATCTTCTGCAAGTACCGAACAATGCATTTTCACCGGTGGCAATCCATCTAAAGCTTCTGCCACAGCTTTATTTGTAAGTTTAAGCGCTTCTTCTATCGTTTTTCCCTTTACCATCTCAGTAGCCATACTTGATGTTGCTATAGCACTTCCACATCCAAAAGTCTTGAATTTCACATCAACTATAATATTATCTTCTACTTTTATAAACATTTTCATTATATCGCCACATTGTGCATTTCCAACTTCACCTATACCATCTGCATTTTCTATTTCTCCAACATTTCTCGGATTTTGAAAATGTTCCATTACTTTCTTTGAATACATAATATATACCTCCTACTTTCCTTCATATAATGGTGACATGTCTCTAAGTCTTTTTACTATTTTTGCTAATTCTTCAACAGTATAATCTATATCTTCAATAGAATTCGATTCCCCTAGTGATAATCTCAAAGATCCATGAGCTATTTCGTGAGGTAATCCCATTGCAAGAAGTACATGAGATGGATCTAGCGAACCTGATGTACAAGCTGAGCCACTAGATGCTATTATCCCCATCATATCTAAACTAAGCAATATAGCTTCACCTTCAATATACTCTATAGAGAAATTTACGTTTCCAGGAAGTCTCTTCGTTCTATGTCCATTCAACTTAACATAAGGAATATTAGCTTCTATCTGCTCTATAAGTCTTTCTCTCATTTTTTCTAAATGTTCAACATGTTTATCTAATGTTTCATACGCAATTTCTAAAGCTTTTGCAAAACCAACAATACCTGCAACATTCTCTGTAGTTGCTCGTTTTCTAAATTCCTGAGCTCCTCCATGAATCAAATTGTCAATTTTAACTCCCCGTCTAAGATATAATGCTCCTACACCTTTTGGGCCGTAAACTTTATGTGCCGACATAGATGCCGCATCAACACCAAGCTCCTTAAAGTCAACTTTTAAGTTTCCTAAAGCTTGTACTGCATCTGTATGACAATATATCTTGTGTTTCTTTGCTATCTCTGCAATTTCTTTTATAGGCTGTATAGTTCCTACTTCGTTGTTTGCATACATAACAGAAATCAATATTGTATTCTCTTTTATAGCTGCTTCAATATCTTTAGGATTAACTAATCCGTCTGAATCTACATCTACATATGTCACTTCGAATCCATGTTTTTCAAGGTACTCACAAGTGTGCAATATCGCATGATGCTCTACTTTCGAGGTTATTATATGATTTCCTTTATTCTTATTTGCAAAGGCAATTCCTTTTATCGCCCAGTTATCAGCTTCTGAGCCACCACTAGTGAAATATACTTCCTTTGCATTTACATTCAATATTGAAGCTATTTTTTCACGGGATTCATCCAATGCAATTCTTGCTTCTTGTCCAGTTCCTACATAAATACTAGATGCATTGCCAAACTTCTCTGTAAAATATGGCATCATTGTATCCAATACATCTTTCCTAACAGGCGTTGTAGCTGCGTGATCCATATAAATTCGTTTCATTTGAGCCCCTTCTTTCGTCTATTTATCATGTTATTCTTTATTTTTTTTGTGATCATTGACCATATCTGCCAAAGTCATATTTTCTATAATTTCATTAATGCTTTCATTAATCTTTTCCCAAATCGGTCTAGTAACACATGAGTTAACATTCTCACATACATGTCCATCACCTTCAAGACATTCAGATAAAACTATACCACCCTCTAAACAATTAAGTATTGTACTTACAGAAATATCTTCTGGTGGTTTTGCCAATGTGTATCCTCCATGAGCACCTCTATAACTTTTCACCAAATTTTCTTTTTTTAACTTTGAAATTAATTGTTCTAAATAATTTAGTGAAATGTTTTGATTTTCTGCTATAATAGTAAGTGATACTGGTTTTTGACCATATCGAACTGCTAATTCAAACATAGCTTTCAGACCGTATTTTCCTTTTGTTGAAAGTTTCAAATTTCATCACTCCCTAATTCCTACTTTTCCACTCGGAATTAATTCAGTTATAGTATATTACACTCTATTTCTCATGTCAAGCTTTTCTAAATTTTAGAAAGCTTTATTTTTTTGCTTTCTTTTTCTTGAATTTTTTGGTATATTGTAATTACTACAAAAATATTACTCTTTCAAAAGTGTGCTTATTTTACATTTTTTAGGGTATATATAACATAAGAATATTAGCAAGGAGTGGTGTTATGCAATATATCGAAAATTTAATCAATGATGTAAAAAGAAGAAATCCTGGTGAAAAAGAATTCCATCAAGCAGTTGAAGAAGTCTTAGAAAGTTTAAAGCCTGTCTTAGAGAAGCATCCAGAATTCGTAAATAAATCATTGCTAGATCGCTTAGTTGAACCCGATAGACAAATTCTTTTTAGAGTGTCTTGGGTTGATGATAATGGCAATATTAAAGTAAATCGTGGTTTCCGCGTTCAATTCAATAATGCAATTGGACCATATAAAGGTGGTCTTCGTTTCCATCCATCTGTATATCTTGGTATTGTAAAATTCCTTGGATTTGAGCAAATTTTCAAAAACTCATTAACTGGAATGCCTATCGGCGGTAGTAAAGGCGGATCTGATTTTGATCCGAAAGGAAAATCAGATGCAGAAATAATGAGATTTTGTCAAAGTTTTATGACTGAACTATATAGATATATAGGCCCTTATGTAGATGTACCAGCTGGTGACATAGGAGTTGGTGCTAGAGAAATTGGTTATTTATTTGGCCAATATAAAAGACTCAGAAATGTTCATGAAGCAGCCGTTTTGACCGGAAAAGGCTTGACATACGGTGGCTCACTCATAAGAAAAGAAGCTACTGGCTATGGACTTATCTATTTTGTAGATGAAATGCTAAATGCAAATAACATGAATTTCAAAAATAAAAATGTTGTAATATCTGGATCCGGTAATGTAGCTATTTATGCTTGTGAAAAAGCGCTAGAATTAGGCGCTAAAGTAATCGCTATGTGTGATTCTAAAGGATATGTATATGATTCAAATGGCATAAATATAGATACCATAAAGAAAATAAAGGAAGTAGAAAGAAAAAGAATAAGCGAATATATAAAATACCACCCTTCAGCAGAATATCATGAAGGTCAAAAAGGTATATGGTCTCTTTCTTGTGATATTGCACTTCCTTGTGCAACTCAAAATGATATTGATTTAGAAAGTGCCAAAATCTTAGTTTCAAATGGAGTAAAAGTAATTGGAGAAGGTGCAAATATGCCTTGTACGAACGATTCTTTAAAATATTTCTTAGATAATAATATATTGTTAGCTCCTGCTAAAGCGGCTAATGCAGGAGGCGTCGCAACCTCTGCTTTAGAAATGAGTCAAAATAGCATACGATTATCATGGTCTGCCGAAGAAGTTGATTCAAAGTTAAAAGAGATTATGAAAAATATATTTAAAAGTGTCAACAAAGCTACTCTAGATTATAATTTACCTCAAAATTATGTTGCAGGTGCAAACATTGCAGGATTTTTAAAAGTTGCCAATGCTATGATCGCCCAAGGCGTGGTATAATTCCCTCCTTTGCAATAAAAAAGAACGCTTAGAGTTTCTTAAAAAACTCTAAGCGTTCTTTTATTTTTCTTTCATAACCTATATTTTTAGGATTATAATATTCTTTTTTCTTATAATTATTTGGCATATAGTTTTGTTTGACATATCCATATTCATAATCATGAGGATACTTATATATTGGAAAATCAGAATTTAATCCGCCATCTTTTTTTATCATTTTCTGAGATTTAAAATCTCTTAGATAAAATGGTATCTCTCCAGTCTTTTCATTCTCAATATCATTTATAGCTTCATTTATACCAATATAAGATGCATTACTTTTAGGCGCACATGCAATGTAAATAGCAGCTTGCGCTAATATTATTCTACCCTCTGGCATACCTATAACACGAACTGCTTCAAAAGCATTCATAGCTACTATCAATGCATTTGGGTCAGCATTACCAACATCTTCAGATGCACAAATAACTATACGTCTAGCTATATAATCTGGTGCTTCTCCTGAGTATATCATCTTAGCTAACCAATAAAGCGTAGCATTTGGATCCGAGCCTCTCATACTCTTTATAAAAGCCGATATTGTATCATAGTGTTCATCACCATTCTTCTCGTAATTTAAGCTTCTCTTCTGCAAGCATTCTTCCGCAGTACTCAAATCAATATATATTTTGCCATTATCAGATGGCGGCGTAGTCAACACCCCTAATTCTATCGCATTTAATAATCTTCTAGCATCACCATTTGACATATTTATAAAGTGATTTTTAGCATCTTCACTTATCTCTATATCTAAGTTCCCATATCCTCTAGACTTATCTTGTAACACTCGCTTTAGCAAATCTTCTAAATCCTCTTCTTCGAGCGTTTTCATTTGAAATATCATCGATCTAGATATTAGTGCCTTATTTACTTCAAAGTATGGATTTTCAGTAGTTGCTCCAATCAATATCAACGTGCCATTTTCTACATATGGCAAAAGAGCATCTTGTTGAGATTTATTGAACCTATGAATCTCATCAATAAACAATATAGTATTACGACCACTAATAGCCAAACTATCCTTTGCCTCTGTAACTACCGCTCTTATATCTTTTACACCTGATGTAACCGCATTTAATTCTCTAAAAGATTTTTCGGTGGTTTTTGCTATTATTTGAGCCAAAGTAGTTTTTCCAGTCCCTGGTGGTCCATGTAGTATTATAGAGTTCATTTGATCAGCTAATATAGCTCTATAAAGCAATTTCCCCTTACCTATAATGTGTTTCTGTCCCACAAGTTCATCTAAGTTTTTCGGTCTCATCCGATCAGCTAACGGTGCTTTCTTTTTTAGTTGTTTTTCTGCTGCTATAGAATACAAATCCATAAATGCCTCCAAAAAAAACCAGCTAAAGCTGGTTTCATTTATTTTTCATCTAATATTTTTTTTACTTCTTCCATAAAAGAATTCAAATCTCTAAACTGCCTATATACAGAAGCAAAACGAACGTATGAAACCTCGTCTATGTCCTTTAATGCTTTCATAACGATTTCACCTATCTCGGTACTCGCAACTTCTCGGTTCATAGCATTTTGCAACATTGCTTCCACTTGATCAACAATATCATCCATTTGCTTCACTGTTACAGGTCTCTTCTCACAAGCTCTAACTATGCCACTTAAAATTTTCTCTCGATTGAAAGCTTCTCTTGTATTATCTTTCTTCACAACAATCAGAGGTGTTTCCTCCATTTTTTCATACGTTGTAAATCTCTTCTCACATTTAGAACACTCTCTACGTCTTCTAATAGTTCGGCCTTCATCAGTTGGTCTCGAGTCAACTACCTTAGTCTCATAAAAGCCACAAAAAGGACATTTCACTTCCTAATCACCCCTGATTTCTATTTTTTTCTGCCCATTCTTAAAAACGTTGGAATATCCAAGTCATCCGTATCAATATTTTCAGATGGTTTTGATACAGTTTTCGCTTCTTGAGCTTCTTCTACTTGAACTTCCTTCGGCTGTACTTTACTAACACTATACTCTTTATTATCTCTGAGAACAGACATTGGACGCTCTTCTTTTCTAGATGCTCTCTCTGCATCAAATCCTGTAGCGATAACTGTTATTTTAAGTTCGTCTTGCATCGTCTCATCAAAAGATGCTCCAAATATTATATTCGCCGAACTATCTACTGCTTCTCTAATAAGTTCAGATGCTTCATTTACTTCATACAAACCAAGATCTAAACCAGCTGTTATGTTTAAAAGAACTCCTTTAGCTCCATCAATTGACGTCTCAAGCAAAGGACTGTGTATAGCCTGTTTTGCCGCCTCTACTGCTCTATTTTCTCCAGTAGCATATCCAACACCCATGTGAGCTAATCCTTGATCAGACATTATCGTCTTAACATCAGCAAAGTCCAAATTTACAAGACCTGGTACTGCAATCAAGTCAGATATACCCTGTATACCTTGACGCAACACATCATCAGCTTTTCCAAAAGCTTCTATGATAGATGTTTTCTTTTCAATAATTTGAAGCAATCTCTCATTAGGAATCGTAACTAAAGTATCAACTTTATTCTTTAAGTCTTCAATTCCTTTGCCAGCATGTACCATTCTTCTATTGCCCTCAAATGCAAATGGTTTTGTAACCACTCCAACTGTAAGTATTCCCATTTCTTTCGCTATCTGAGCTACAATAGGAGCCGCTCCAGTTCCAGTTCCTCCGCCCATACCAGCAGTTATAAATACCATATCTGCACCTTTTAGAACATCTTTTATGTCTTCAATATTTTCTTCTGCTGCTCTTTTTCCAACTTCCGGATTAGCCCCTGCACCCAATCCTCTTGTAAGTTTTTCACCTATCTGTATTCTATGCTCTGTTCTAGACGATACCAACGCTTGCTTATCAGTATTGATTGCAATAAATTCAACCCCCTGAACATTTGCTTCTATCATTCTATTTATGGCGTTATTACCACCGCCACCTACCCCAACTACAATGATGCGGGCTGATTGATTATTATCAAATTCCATATCGAACACTGTGACGACCTCCTCTAATCATACTTGTTCTAAACTACTCAACTACTAAATACTCAACTGCTAACTACTAAAATCCTTAAACCTTTAAATACTAACTACTAAATACTAACTACAAATTTCACACTTTAGAAATAATCTTTAAATATAGTTTTTAATTTCTTAGTAAAATTACTATTTTTAGACTCGCTAGTTTTCTTAGTTTTAACTACATCAGCCGTAGCTCTCTCGGGTTTTCTAGACTCTACTCCACTATTATTATAATTAATATGATAGCTGTACTTATCTTTCAATATATACTTAGAAATCCCTACTGTAGTAGCATAAACCGGCTCATTAGCCCCCAATACTTTAGGGTAACCAATCTGTACATTTGCACCAAGAATACTTTTTGCAAGTTCTTCTACTCCATCAATATAACTTAAACCACCGCCAGTTATAACTACACCAGCGACTAAATTATGTGCTAAATCTTTTTTTACTAAATCATCCTTAATTAATGATAAAAGCTCGCTAACTCTTGCTTCTATTATCTCAGTCAATTCGCCTCTATTAAAACTCGTGATCTCAGAACTGCCAATTTGATTTACTTCAATGTATTCTTCTTCAACATCAACCTTATCCAAATCCACACTTCCATATTTGATTTTAAGATCCTCTCCATCATCAAATGGAACTCTAAATGCTATAGATATATCATTTGTTATGTGGTATCCTCCAACCGGTATCAAATTTGAATACATAATTTTACCACTTTTAAAATAAGTTATGTCTGTAGTTCCTGCACCACAATCTATCAGCAAAACACCCATTTCCTTAGCATCCGATGTAAGCACTGCTTCAGAGGTTGCAAGTGGCTCCATTATTATACCTTTAACATTTACTCCAGCTCTATTAACTGCTTTAATCAAATTCAAAACAGTAGTTGCTGAACCAGTTATGATATCCGCATCCACTTCTAATCTTACTCCGGTCATACCAACTGGATCTTTTATTTCATCATACCCATCAACAACATATTGAGTAGGTATTACATCTATCAATTGTTCTTCTTGCGGTATTGAGACAATTGTAGCCGAGTTCATTACTCTTTGTACATCTTCTCTTGTGATTTCTTTATCTTCTCCTGTAACCGCTATAACTCCCTTATTGCGCATAAGCCTACACAAACCACCCGCTAAATTTATATGAACCTCAGTTATGTCTGTATTTGACATGTTCTCAGCCTGTGAAATAGCCTCCATTATAGCCTTTGTAGTCTCTTCTATATCAACCACAACACCCTTTTTTATTCCACCACAATGACTTCTGCCCATACCTAATACCTGTATTCGTCCGTGACGATCCATATCTGCTACTACAACGCATATCTTTGAAGATCCTAGATCTATTGCTGTAATTAAATCACTCATCTAATTTCCCCCTCTGAAGGCTTCTTGTCCTTAACTTTTGAATTATATGTCGCCTAATTACCGCTAAATTCTGAAACACTCTCCAAGAAAATGTAAATATAGCTCCATAGTATAGCGGAACGCCTAGCTTATCTCCTGAATAAGACAATATGATTGCCAGAAATGCATTTGTTATAAAACCAGATATAAAAATCAAATTATCAAAGTCACCATTCAACTTAGCTTTCAATCCACCTACAACTGTGTCTATACATGCTAGTATAGCCATAGTTACATACAATGAATACGCTGGCGAGTAAGAAATTGGCAAATATATCCCTAATACTATACCCAATACTATACCCAATACTACAAAAATCATTTTTTACTCACCTTCTTCCACAGTTTTAGCATATTTAATATTTAAAGTTTTTCTCATTTTTGGAACATAAACGTTATCACTAATAATAGTTTCTACATCTAATTTCCAAATGTTCTTTAACACATACCCATAAGTATTTGGAGCATTTATAGCTGCATATAGCTGCTCCGGGTCCCCTATAACACTAATAACAAAAGGAGCCGTGACGCTTTCATGATTTACAAGCACTACTGGGCCACCGCATTGAATTCCAGTAAAATCAACAAGCCTCTCTCCATTAATACTAATAGCCTCTGCCCCTGCTGCCTTTAAGTCATTGATTATGTTCAAAACATCCATATCATGAATAAGCTCATTCTCAATCCTATCATTTGTAACACTCTGAATCAAACTATCACCAATTCTAATTCTAATGCCTGGACCTCTGAGCGTTTCAGCACCCGCTAAAATTTTGTATTTCTGAATATCTTCCTTCAATACCCCAATTTTGTCCTCTAAACTTTCTGTTTTCGACCACTTATCAAGTTCTTCTCGCTTAGATTCTACTAATAACTTGTATTCCTCTATTTCCTTTTCAACGTCTCTTTGTTCTTCTTCTATCCTTGCCACAGAGCTAAGCGATACGTAGTTTACCGCTTCTTTTCTTTGACCAAACTCTATAGGCACAGTCATACCAACGACTAGGCAAATAAGAAAAACCAAAACTGAACTCAAACAATTAGTCCATTTTCTTTCCATATTAATTTGCCCCCAAATTAATCGGTGTTGCAAATTCAAACTCTCTAATCTTATTATACTTTGGAATTTGAATATTGTCATCTTTTATTATGTCAACTTTACACTCAGCATACTCTAAATTCCACAAAACTCCACCTTTCATATTCATAGCACTGTATAGGTTTTCTTTATTCCCAATAGCCTCTACTATGATAGGTGTGCTTATTGATTTTCCATTTACATTTAAATGATTACCACCAATATTTATTATTTCAGTAAAACTTGTATATCTCTGTCCATTTATAGAAATACCTTCTGCACCGGTTATATTCAATGCACTTATCAATTGAAGTAGATGATCATAGTTATCAATTATATAACTTGATGCATCTCCATAATAAACATTCCTATCAGGATCGTCTATTGTTATCCTAATTCCCTCTCCCGTAAGCGCTTCATATCCCGATAATATTCTATACTTTAACAACTCTTTGGACAATGAATTGACATAAACACTTTCTTCTGATGCATCGCTTTCATATTTCTTTACCTTTGCATCTAAATTGAGAACCTCATTTTGTAAAGCTTCTCTTTCCTTCTTTAAACTCTCAAGTTCAAGTGCTAGCTCCTTACTTCTAATAGAAGGGTTTTTACTATCTCCAAGAGTGTCATTTATATTCTTAAAATGAATAGTCAGTGCAAAACCAAGAACTACACAAACAATAACCAGTGCAATATTAGTTTTTAATTTGTTCATATATTTAGTCCCTCCCTATTCGCTTTGAGGTACAAATACAGGATTCTTTCCCTTGTTCAAATACAAAGTTCCAGAATTAATATTATTAGCCTCTAACTCTTCTAATATCTCATGTATAAAACTTATCTTATATTTTATCGCATCTACCTCACCAAATGCAACGTTTATTCCTAAATTTGTACGAATTATTAAATCATTTTCACCTTTTATTACAATTTCATCAACATCTTCCAAATATCCGAGCGATTCAGCTTCTCCTAAGATTGAAAG
>JAOAQY010000115.1 GCA_025210965.1 Tissierellales bacterium | reverse complement strand
TTTGACATTGTTACCGTTGAATTCTTCTACAATCTTTTGATTTCTAAGGGGTTTGATGAGGGTTTTGTACTGCGGAATGTAAACCTCCATACCGCCAAAGAGTTTGCATAATTCAAGGAACGTTTCAACGCCCGTTATGCTGGCAACGTCCTGATATGATTCTGGTAGCATTTCCAATTCAACTTTCATCTTATTCCCTCCCGACTTATTATCTATACCCTAATTTTAGCTAATTTTTTATGTATTTTACAGGGGTATTTTACAAAATAATTTTGCAAGGAGGTCTTAAAATGTTAAAAAATAAAGGAGATTCTTTAGATTATGATTAAAAGAATAAGGGAATTTCAAAAAATTTACACAAAGCAATCATTTATTTAATATCTTTAAATAGTGTTGACAAAACGAGTGCAATATAGTATTATTAAAATGCTTGTTATTAATAAAAAAATCTCATTACTTATAGTAACTACAAAACAAAAAAACTGAAACGCACAGGAGGACTTTTGTTTATGATTCTAAAAATAGTTTATTTAATTATTTTTTCAATATTACTATTCATTGCTATTAACAAATTTAGTCTAAAAAAAATACTATATAATCCATTTAAAAAACATTGGCACTTTCAGATAATAGCTACTCTTTTTTCTCTAATTGGTTTTTATGCTATTTTTAGGTTTTTAAATGCTAGTTTGAATAGAACATTACTGTTTTGGATTTTATTCGTTTCCTATATAGTATTAGTTTTTCTTGTAGATCATGAAGGGCATTTTACAAAAGCATTTCTAAAATTAGAATTTAAAACACTTGTGGTTTATTTTCTATTATTGATATTTATCATTAATGTTCGTACATTAGCTTTTCCTAAACATGGAAATATATATGATATATATGATTCCATCGATAGTCTTACATTCTTTAGCGATTCAGACATAGGCATTAGAGGCTATGAAATGGATTTTGATTTTCTAACTAAAAGAAACACCTCCATAAAAGATAAAAATCTAATTAAAGAATTAAAAAAAACAATTGAAGAAATGCCTTTGATAGAGATTGCATCATATTCTGAAATCGAAAATCTTGATTTTGGGCTTTATATTAAATCTGGGAACGATCGTTTGTTTATTTACAAAAATCATTATATGTATTTAATCGAAGATGATAAAAAAATGTCAGAAAAAATCTACTGTAGGATAGATGATGATTATGATATTATTTCAAAGATACAAACTATTGTCGAAAAAAATTACTTGAATTCAAAAAAATAATTTAAAAAATAAGCTATCTATAATTTATAGATAGCTTATTTTTTAAATTATTTGTATTCTATTGTTAAATCATATTCTACTTCTTCATCTTCTTCGTAACATCTAATTCCAATCAAGTATTCATCACCTCTATGAAATTTTTCTACAGTATCCTCTCTACTCCCCTCTGACGTTAATTTTACCATTCGATCTGCTCTGTTTTCTAGATCAAAAATAAATAATCTTAATTTTCCGCCATCAGATTTAAAATCAATATCATAATTACCTGTTCTAGGCGCTTCAAATTTATAATACTCTGTATGATATTCTCCATTGACTACACTCTCACCAAAATAGAAATCTTCTACTTTAAGGTTACCATGTCTATCAAAGCGAACATCATAAGCAATGCTCTCAGCCTTTCTCGCTGCACTTCTTTCATGGTTAACATCATATGGATTAACTTCCTTATAACTAGTATCAGGTTTTCTAACATATGGGGATGCTTGCCATTCACCATCAATTTTAACTCTTGTAATATATTCAGAACCAGTTTGTTCTACAGCTCTAAATCCATCATCATCCTCGTAGAATGTAGCCATCATCTCAATTTCTTCAACATCTTCAAATTCTTGAATAAAATCTTCTAATTCAGATATACCATCCCTTCCCTTTTCAAGATATGGTTTAAGTCCCGTATTTGAAAATGTACTAGATGCTACTGCAGCAGCAAAACTTATTATACCAGTTGCAGTTTCAGCTATACCAAGTATTGACATCAGCCCCACAGTTAAACTAGCCTCATCTAGAATCTCACAAATTACATCTTTATCTCTCCATTCACGAATAATCGATTTTTGTACGAGATCTAAATCCTTAACATCTTTTCTACTAAGCTTCTCTGTTTTCAATACTTCTTTTAATCTTCCCATTAATATCATCTCCTAATTTTTATTTTCTTGTAAAAGCTTTTACACTATATAGAAAGGCAATTTTAACCAAATTTGTAAACCTAAATCTAAAAAAATTTTAAATTTTAGTATCAAATCTATGCTAACTAGCTATTTTTCTCTATTAAAACTTTTAATATCCAATAATTACGCTTTTATAATTATTGTTGTGGTATATATATGTTGAAATCAAACAAGGAGATGACCCCAATGTCAAACTTACTAACCAAACAAGCTACTAAAAAAGATATACTTATAATTTTCATATCTATAATGTGTGTTTTTCTATTTGGATATGAAATGGGGCAAATTATATCTACTAGTCGGCTTCTAACCTTAACCAGTTCTTCAGCTGATAATATTAAAAATATAGAATTGATTCGTCAGCATTTGATGATTTTGCTGGGGATTATTTGGTTTATGACTGGAGCGGCTTTTGTAGTTTTTTATAAACATAGAAGAAAAAATAGTGGGAACTCAGTTCCCACTATTTTTTTATTGCAAAAAGTCTTCTATATATTTCATTACTAAACCGTTACATTTTTTCATAAACGCACATCAACACTTCTTTCTTGAAATATAATAAATCTACAGTTTTTCTGAACGATTCTCCTATTCATTTGATTTATTGAAAAAATTAACTTTTGACGTTTACATATTGTGTTTAAAATTCGTTTCTAATTATTGAGAAAGCGTTTTAACATTTATTTCGGAGAAAGTGAATTTGGGAAATTTCAGACAAGGAAGGAAGTTGAAAACATGAAGTTGTATCAATGTCTAGAAAGCGCCCAAAATGGGAATTCAGAATCTTTAATTGATTTAATTAAGAAGTTTGATTTAAGTTTTAAAAAATATGCGAGAAAATTAAGTTACCCAGAAGCAGAAACTGATTTAATTATAGAGTTTATAATTTTAATACAAAAAGTTGATTTGAAAAAGTTCGATAAGAATAA
>JAOAQY010000114.1 GCA_025210965.1 Tissierellales bacterium | reverse complement strand
TTTGGATAAATTTAAGGTGGTGACGGCATGAAAAGGATAAAAGTTGAATCAGCAGAGGACGGCATGATTTTGGGTAGAGATGTCCTTTCAGCAGATCGGGAAAGCGTTCTTATGACGCGAAACACTGTATTAGATGAGATAAAGATAATTTTACTCAAAAGAGAAGAGATAGATACGATATTTGTTCGCTCAGAGGCTGAGGTCTTGAATCAAATGCAGAAAGATGATGATTTCGCTGTAGCAATAAGTATAGATGAAGATGACGAGCATCCTAAAACTACGTTAGAGAAGCGCATCAGAATGGAAGAAATCGTGAGAAATTTGTACGAAGATGCTCGAATGAGCAAGAAGCTTGATAGAGCTAGTGTTACAGAGGCTATAGATTATATAGTTGAGGAAGTCAAAGATGCCAACAATTTGTTTGAAATTATAAAAAAGAATGAAGATCCAAAAGACTATTTGGTATATCATACTATAAATACATCTACGATAGCTGTGGTTATAGGTAATTGGCTACATTATAGTAAAAATGATCTGAGACTTCTTGCTATGGCAGGTCTTTTGCATGATTTAGGTAAAATGAAGATAAGTAATATGATACTTGATAAACCGGGAAAACTAACTGATAAAGAATTTGAAGTGATGAAGAAACATCCTATGTATACTTACAATTATTTAAAGGATGCTATAGGAATGAACAAGGCTGTGCTAAATGCCGTTATACAGCATCACGAGAGAGAAGATGGGTCAGGTTATCCACTCAAACTAAAGGGAGATCAAATCCATCCATATGCTAAGATTTTAGCTATAGCAGATGTATTTGATGCTATTACGGCAAATAGAAGTTATAAAGAGGATGAAAATCCGTTTTATGCACAGGAAGTTATACAGAGTGATAGTTTTAGCAAATTAGATCCAGGGATTTGTTATACTTTTTTGAAGAATTTATCAAAACTTTATATTGGAAGAGCGGTTATGTTAGATGATGGGACTATTGGAGAAATAGTGTATATACATGCAAATGCACCGACTAAGCCAGTAATAAAGGTTGATGAGAATACCTATATAGATCTTTCAGCGAATTCTAAATTGCATGTGAAAGAAATGATTTGATAGGAGCTAATACTTATGATACATAACGGATTTGAGTTAATTCAAACGACGATAAAAAAAGATGAAAAAGGACGACAAAAATTATTTTTTAGAGTTCAAAACAGAGGCGATGTCTTGATAAAATCTTTTCAAATTTGTCTTCACATTGAAGGTGAGAGAACTAGAAAAATCCATTATGACTTTAGAGATTTAGACATAAGACCAGATGATTATTATGCAAAGTGGATTAGAATCAAAAATCCACCGCTGGGAGAATGGAAATATAGGATAGAACTTATAGATATAGTTACTAGTGAAGATGATGCTAGTGTAGAATCGCAAGTAGAGTATTTTTATAATGCATTAGAAAGATCAGCGCTAGAGGGCGAGCTTAGACTTATAGACCAATTGCCTATTGATAGGATAAGAAGGGCGGGAATGGTTTTATCAGCAGCTATAGTTTTGGCATTTATAATTTTTATGAGTATGAGAGGCTATTCTAGGGCTAATGAATACAAATTAGCAATGGAGAATATGAACAATGGAAATTGGGACTTGGCCTATAGTGAATTCTGTGAACTTGGAGGCTATAAGGATTCTGAGAAATATGTAGATGAAATAGAGGATAAGGAAAATATATATAGTAAAGCCCTCATGTACACTAATAGAGGTGAGTGGGAAATTGCTGCAAAACTTTTACTAGGGGTTTCTGGATACAAAAATGCTGATGCTCTTTATTCCGAGAATCCTGCTGTATTAAAGGGACGAGCTGAAAAACTTATCTTTGAAAAGAATTATACCGAGGCGCTTGATATATATCAAAAAATAAACCAAAATCTCAATGTTGAAATTGAATTTGAGCTTATAAAGAAAAGAGCGAATGAAGATTATTTAGATTTTTTCAAATTGATAAGAGCAGGTGAGTTTGAAAATGTACAAAGGAAATATTCTAAATTTAAGTATTTAGATGCTGGGATTATAATGGCTATGGTTGATGCCAAACTGTATTTTGAGCAGAATATTTCAAATTTACAGGAGGGTGAATTCCCAACGGCAGAGCAGATAGAGTACTTGAATTCTTGCATAGCTAGGATTCCAGAAGACTATGCTGGAGACTTGAAAGATATGGTAGTTGGTCAAAAGCTTAAAATACAAAATAGTTTGGCTAAATATAGTGAATAAATGATGATAATTGTGATAAAATAATAATAGACCGAATGGTCAAAGTTTAGGAGGTGTTGTTTTATGAAAGCAAAATTTATTAAAGTAGAAGATATCAATGGATTCGTGGAGTTTGTATCAAAACTTAATGGTAAGGTTTATTTGCAGTCGGAAGAGGTTAAGGTTAATGCGAAATCATTGATCGGAGCTATGTACATTATCAATGAGCATCCAGAAAATATTGTTGTAGAAGTAGAAGACGAAACAGAAAAGAAAATGGTTTTGACTTATTTGATGCAAGGTGGTCATTTATTAGACTAAATACAAACATTAAACAAAATTAACAAAAAAACATTCGGATTCTTGTTGACTAAGCAAGAATCCTTTGTTATTATATGTGTATACAATAAAGATGTTCGAAATGATACGAACATTTTTGGTGGTTTTTCTTTGAATTTATACCAAATATTCGGGTAATAAATAAAAGGAAGCCATCAAATATGCTTATATATGCTTGGAAATACGGTCCGAGCGTCTCTACCAAATAACCGTAAATTATTTGACTATAAGTAAACGTGAATCTTACGTAGGCGAGGTCTGTCTATTAGTGGATTCAGACGCCTATATGGCGTTACACCGCAAGGATTAAAGTCCAGACGGAGTGGTTTTCTTATAAGTGAACCATTTCGTCTGTTTTTTTATTTTAAAAATCAAATTATCAACTAATTATTGGTTTTGAAAAATAAAATGTGATGGGGACTGGCTTTAGAAAACTAGCGGAAAAAGTTTACAAATAGGGGGAGTTTTAAATGGAAAAGTTTTTTAGACTCAAAGAACATGGAAC
>JAOAQY010000113.1 GCA_025210965.1 Tissierellales bacterium | reverse complement strand
TCAAAAATGTTTCGGTAAATAAACAATCATACCCACATCTTTCTAACAAAATCGTCATTCCATCTTACAAGCCATACACATTCGCCAAAACCAAATCAAATAATGCTAAAATATAACCGGGATTATATTAAACTGCGCAAATAGATCAAATAGCATTATTTCGAGGAGGAATAAAAAATGGGCGAAAGCGCAAAAAAACTTACTTGGCAGAACCTTGCACTCATGGCATTTGTAATGGTATGGGGATTTGGTAATGTCGTAACAAACTACGCTAACCAAGGATTGGCGGTAGTTACATCGTGGATCATAATGTTTTCACTTTACTTCATACCTTACGCACTCATGGTTGGTGAACTTGGGGCAGAATTCAAAGATTCACAAGGTGGAGTTAGCTCTTGGATCAAATCTACAAATGGAGCAAAACTTGCCTACTTAGCAGGTTGGACTTATTGGGTAGTACACATACCATACTTAGCACAAAAACCTCAAGGGGTTTTGATTGCATGTAGCTGGATATTCAAACAAAATGGAGACATGATAAAAGCAATGGATCCTATGATCTTACAATCAATAGCACTTGCAGTATTTCTATTTTTTGTATGGGTAGCATCTAAAGGTATAACATCACTAAAGAGAATAGGAACTATAGCTGGTACAGCTATGTTTGTGATGTCTATACTATATATACTATTGATGATGGGCGCACCTGCCATAGCCGGTATCAAGCCTGCTACAGCAAATATAAGTCTTAAGAGCTTTATACCTACATTTGATTTTAGGTACTTTACAACTATTTCTATGCTCGTATTTGCAGTAGGTGGAGCAGAGAAAATATCACCATATGTAAACAACACAAAAAATCCATCGAAAGATTTCCCAAAAGGAATGATAGCACTTGCTGTAATGGTAGCTGTATCAGCAATATTAGGTTCTATAGCTATGGGATGGATGTTTGATTCAGCAAACTTACCAGACGACCTTAAAATGAATGGATCGTATTATGCATTTAAATTGTTAGGAGAGTACTACGGAGTTGGAAGTCTTCTTTTGATAATATATGCTATTGCCAATGTGGCAGCTCAGGTTTCTGCACTTATATTCTCTATAGATGCACCTCTTAAAGTACTTTTAGGAGATGGAGACAAGAACTTCATACCAAAATCACTTACAAAAGTAAACAAATACGGAGCACCTATAAACGGATACAAAATGGTAACTGTATTAGTTGGAATACTAATCATAATACCAGCTCTTGGTATAGGCGATATGAACACATTATTTAACTGGTTATTGGATCTTAACTCTGTTGTCATGCCAATGAGATACTTGTGGGTATTCTTTGCATATATGATGTTAAAAACTAAATTCAAGAACAGTGGTACATCTGATTATAAATTCTTAAAGAACAACAAAGCAGGATTTATAGTAGGATTATGGTGCTTTGCATTTACAGCATTTGCTTGCATAATGGGTATATTCCCAAAAGGAATAGATGCATTCACTGGCGAATGGTATTTCCAAATTGCACTTAATATACTTACTCCATTTGTACTAATGGGACTTGGACTTATATTGCCAAGTATTGCTAAAAAGACAAATCACGAAGATGATCACAAACAAAGAAAGATAGCATAACGATCTTTTGTGTCATAATTTTTATAATAAGTTACCTTAAGGAGGTGCCTGGCACCATCCTAAGGTAACTTATTTAATTTTCTGCACTTCATTTTAGCATGAATTGATATTTCGTGTTATAATGTCTAAGGATAAAAATTGTCGAGTTAAAGAAATGCTCGAGAATAATAAAATAGCACGATTAGGGCAGTGGGAGGAAACATGGAAACAGGAAGAGGAGTATGTAATATTTGCGGGCAAGATTTTTCGAAGAGGGGAATTCTTAGACATCTAAAAGCTTGCAAATCTAAAGATCAAAAATTAAATGGGGAAGAGAACAAAAACGACTATAGACTTTTGAAATTAGAACTAAAAAAAGATAAAGACGCGTGGACTTACGTTTATCTTAGAAACGATTTGTCTGATGATAGTGTTGAGTATCTAATCAAAGATATTTGGTTTGATCACGATGACGATATAGATGTTCGTAAAAAAGTAGATATAAAGGTTTGTGAAGAATCCATAGATTTGAATTCGAAAGAAGACTTCATATTAGGGGCATATGGATTCGAATACGATTTTGATAGCTGCAGAGCTCGAGAACGAAAGGAAGCTACTGAGGCTGAAATTGTTAAATCGAAACCGAATAGAGCTGATAGTAGTACAGTCAATAGTAATGATGAATCAAATAATGCTGAAATAGATGTAGAGACAGTAGGAAAAGTAGAATCACTACTTAATGTATATGGAATAATTAATAGAAAAGCACTTTTTAAGATATTAGAATTTCAGGGGTGTAATTTATCAGAGGATGAATTAGAAAATACTCTTAAAATGGCGAGTGAAATGGACTTTGAAATAGAATACGTAGAAGGTGGATACTATAAGATACCAAGCATAGATAATCCGAAACTATATGTAGAGAATGAGCTTTATAAAACTCTAGTCTATAAACTATTGCCGAGTCAGATGCTTGATAAAAAAGCTATAATCAAATATATGAGAAATATAAGAGCGGTTAAAGACTTTGAAAACTACCTAGAGAGAAGATATGAATTATCTGATGAGCATATTGGTGAATTGATTGAAAAAATAATAAAAAATATACGAACTAGTGTATATGATTTTGATTTAATGTTTGAAGAATCATTTGGGGATCTTAAAATTGAGCGAGAATTTGAGCGAAAGATGCTTAAAGAAAAGTATATGGAAATGGCAGTAAATATACCGCTTTGGATACTGAAAGGACATTCTATAGCAGAATCGGACATGGTATTTGGCACTAAACTCAACAAATACACTAAAAAAGAAAATTCTGAAGTGTATTCGTGTACCACAAAGAAGAAGATTGGAAGAAACGAACCCTGTCCATGTGGATCAGGTAAAAAATTCAAAAAATGTTGTGGTAAATAGATCAAAAGCGGAAAAATAAAAAAGTTAAACAATAGAAAAGCTAAATGATAGGAAAGTTAAAAAACAAAAACTATATAAATCAAAAAAACTGTTTAACACTTTTTTCATCGGGTATTAAACAAGCAGACGGAGGAAGTAAACTTTAGGTTACAACACCACTTTGTGACTTAGAGGGTTACGTCACTTTAGGTCTCCCCACAAAGAAGCGCTCAACCCCAAGAGTGCTTCTTTTTTGCGTTCTACTAAGAAATCGAACTTATAAAAATGACTATAATCCAGTAAGTACTGTAGATACCAAGAATTTTAAACTTCAAAGAAACATCGTCTATAGGTTTAAGTAAAAAGTCAAATCCAAATCTTATGCTTAATTTTGCAAGCACTAATCCTGCGATAGGAATTATAAGCAGAGGATGGATATATACACAGATCATTGAAAGTGGTATTAGCCACAGAGATGATTTGAATACAGTGTAAAATAGTCCCAAGAAGATGTATATTATACCTACAAGTTGTAATATGTCAACTTGCCAAAACCACAAAGGTTTAGATGCAACGTGGTAAGAAGAACCGTCAAACGCTTTGAAGACGATTAAAAGAAAATCATATCTTATGAGACTTAGTACTGTTCCCATCAAAAACAAAACAAATCCCAACAAAAACATTTGCTGTAGAGGTTTGAAATGAAAAGAAAATGTAGCAGCAAAGCATATAAAAAAAGACAAAAATGAAACTGATGAAAGAAAGGTTTCAAAATAGTCTAGGCACATACTTAATGAAAATATTAAATTTTTATGAAAGATGATATAAATCGTAAACAAAAAAAGACAAATTGCTTTTTCCTTTGACAGAAAAGATGTTTTTAAAAAAGACTTAATGCAAAATGATTTGTCTTGTTTTTTATTTTTAAATTCTAATTTTTTTTCCATAGCCCAATTTCTATCCATAAGAATACCTCCCTTCAAATACATTTAATTATTGACCAATTATAATGAAAAAATACGAAAAAGTAAATGTAATAAATGTATTTTTTTGAAGTTTATAATGTATTTTGATGAAGCGAGATAAAAACATACAAAAAACATACAAATAAAATACAAAAAGAATACTTTTATCAGCAAGTTCATATATTTTGCACATTGACTGAAATGAAAGTGAATTATATAATTAGGATAACAGTGAAAATTAATAAGTAAAATTTTGTTTACGTAATGAATATATGTTTTAGAAGAATTTATTGATTAGCATTTGAATGTTTTAGTATTTGAATGTTTTAGTATTTGAATGTTTTAGTATTTGAATGTTTTGGTATTTAGATGTTCTAGTATTTTGATGTTTTAGTGTTTAGGGGTTTTAGTGATAGGAGTTGATTGATTTATGAAGGGAAAAAATATTAAACGACTGATGGCGTGGCTTTTAATTGCGATAATAACAATTACTGCTACGCCAATTTCATTTGCGGCAGGTGAAGAAAAAGTTGTAGCTAAAATAGTTGAATTTGAAGGAGAAGTACAGATGTACCAAGCTGGTAAGGAAAGCGGGCTTAGTGCATTTAAAGGCATGACACTAGCTCAGGGCGATAGCATAGAGACATCTGCAAACGCATGGGTAAAGTTAGAGATAGACAGATACAAAGAAGTAAAAATTGGCGAGTCTACCATGGTCCAAATGACTACTCTAAAAGAAAAAATGGGAGATAGCGTAGGAAAGACAAAGATAAGCCTTGCCACAGGAGAAATTTGGATAGATATAAGCAAAAAACTAGAAGAAGATTCTAAATTTGAGATAAAGACACCTACAGCGATAATGGGAGTTAGAGGAACAAAATTCTATGTAGGAGAGCTAAAGGCTGATGATGAAGGATCTTACGAATCAGACAACTCGGACAAAAGTAGAAACAGGACAAATATAAAGGTAATAGAAGGTGTCGTAGCGGTAAGCCGTGATCAAGCTGAGAAAGAGACACTAAACAAAAAAGAAGGAGACTCTATTACAGAAAATCAAGAAGAAGTACTAATTACACCAGGGCGTGAAGCTACAATTACTAGAACTGAGAGCGAAGATAGACCGCAGACAGGACAGAATGATCAAAAAGCAGTAGTTGAAGTAGAACTAGATTCATGGGAAGTGCCAGAACTTAATGATTTTGTATTAGAATCTATAAAAGAGAGTCCAGATAGAGTACAGCCAGAGGTATTAGAAAAAGTTGAAGAACAGATAAAGATAAACGAAGAAAAGAAAGCACAAGAGCAGATAAACGAGCCATTGCAACCACAAGATAATACTGAAGAAATGCAAAACAAAAATATAATATATGATGAAAGTAATTCGAAAGAAGAAAAAACTGTATCTGAGGATTCGGAGAATCAAAGCAACTCGAATGACGATAAGAGTGGTGATAGCAAAGAGCAAAGTGACGAAGAGAATTCTAGAGATGAAGACAAAGAAGACGATAGGGATAAGAGCAGAGATAGAGACGACGACGATGATGACGATGATGACGATGATGACGATGATGACGATGAAGACGATGAAGACGATGAAGACGATGATGATGACGAAGACAAAGACAAAGACAAAGACAAAGACAAAGACGAAGATAAAGATAAAGCGGAAGAGATTGTAGTTGAAAGCGTAACTCTTAGCAAAGCTAGTGCGGATATAAAAATAGGAGAAAGTATTTCACTATCAGCTGTTGTGAAACCGTCAGATGCAAAGGATAAAACCATAACATGGACGAGTAGCGCGCCATCAATAGCGAGTGTCACTTCGTCAGGAGTAGTAAATGCTATAGCCCAAGGTCAAGCGACGATAACAGCGACTAGCATAAATGGAAAAACAGCGAGTGCCGTGATTACAACAAATTCAGACGATGTAGAAGTAGAGAGCATAAGCGTATCACCTAGTAGTTTGAGTTTAAAAGTAGGAGAGAACGGAAATCTTAGTGCAGCAGTACTTCCATCAGATGCAGCAGATAAGAGTGTAACATGGGCGAGCAATGCGCCATCAATAGCAAGCGTTAGTTCAGCGGGAGCAGTAAATGCAATAGCAGAAGGTCAAGCGACGATAACAGCAACTAGTGCTAATGGAAAGACGGCTAGTGCAGTGATTGTTGTAGAGGCTATACCAATACCAGATCCGCCAAAACCAGCGGATATAGAAATAGAAACAATAGTCATAGATCAAACCGAGTTAAATTTGATGATAGATGAAACATGGCAGTTAACAACAACTATATTGCCTTCAAACGCAACAAATCAGGGCGTAGTATGGACAAGCTCAAGCCCATCGGTAGCATCGGTAAGTCAGAGCGGTTTAGTGACGATAACAGGCGTGGGACAAGCTATAATCACAGCGACTACAAACAATGGAAAAACGAGTACAACTACTGTGAATGGTTTTCCGAAAGAGGTAGAAAGTGTTAGTTTTGACAAAGTAAGCATATCGTTAGCAGAAGGAGAAACAGCGAGTATAAATGCTATAGTACTTCCAGCAGAATCAGAACAGGCTTTAGTATGGACGAGTAGCGATGAATCTATAGCAACAGTGACAAATGGAGTAGTAACAGCAGTATCAGCATCAGAGACGCCAGTTACGATAACAGCAACTAGCAATAACGGAAAGATGGCGATGTGTTCAGTGATAGTGACAGCTAATATAGCGGTAGAAAGTATATCGTTATCACAGACTGAGATTACAATAAACGTAGGAGATACAGAATCCTTAGTGGCGACAATATTGCCAGCAGAAGCAACTAACCAAAATCTAGTATGGACAAGTAGTGATGAATCAAAAGTTAGAGTTAGCGATAGTGGACAAATAGAAGGGATATCGGCATCTAATACTTTTACAATAGAAGGAGAAACAGTATATCATACAACAACGATAACAGCCACTAGTAATAACGGAAAGGCAGCGACATGTGAAGTAAAAGTATTGGGACAACCAACGAGAGTTAATTTATCGGAAAATAGTTTGACGCTCTCTATTGGAGAACAAAGAACATTGACAGCAGCGGTGACTCCAGATTACACATCAGATAAAAGCGTTACTTGGGAGTCAAATAACCCTTCTGTAGCTACGGTGGATACAAGCGGGAAAATCACAGCTGTAAGTAGTGGAAACGCCGTTATAGTCGCCACGAGTAGTTTTGATAATTCGAAATATGATACATGTTCGGTAACTGTAAATTCAGCACCAGACGCTACAGCAATAAATATCACAGGATTAGATGAAAACGGCAAAATAGTTTTAAACTCATCTGATTCAGGGGCATCCATAACAGCTAGTGTAGAGCCAGCTGGGGCAGATCAAAGTATTACTTGGAGCGTAGATGATCAAAATGCAATATTATTTATAACATCAAATGAAGGTAAGAATTTAACTATATCACAGCCAGAAGCATCGTATTTC
>JAOAQY010000112.1 GCA_025210965.1 Tissierellales bacterium | reverse complement strand
TATATAAATTCTTTTATATTCTCAAAAAGGGTTTCTGATTTAAATCCTTCACTTATTTCATCAAAAACATCTGATGTAAATTTATCTAGTACTACTCCTTCAACAGACGATCCAAATTTCTTGTCTGTTGAAAAAGTGGAAGACGGCGAAACCTCTATATCCAATTATATGGTTGCAATGAAAATTCACATGAATTCTGAAGATGACTATTGGTTGTTCACTTCTCTTCCTGTACAATCTCTAAAAGATGCCTCTGGCATTCTCAGTTACTATAGCATATATTTGTTTGTATTTCTGCTTTTCATTGGTGGGCTGTTTGCTTTTCTTTATGCAAAAAAATTGGCTAAACCAATATTGTCTATGAACGATATCGCTAAAGAAATGGCCAAATTGAATTTTGACAGTTCATGCATCATATCTAGTAATGATGAATTAAGTGACCTTGGTCAAAATCTAAATCATCTGTCTAATACCTTGAAATATACCTTAGATGATTTACAAAAAGCAAATGCTAAACTAAAAATTGACATAGAAAAAGAACGCACTAGAGATGCTGAACAAAAAGCATTTGTAGCTACATTGTCTCATGAACTAAAAACTCCACTAATGATTATGAGAGGAACAGCAGAAGGAATAGCCGCTGGAATATATGAAAAAGAAAAGCTATCCTCTATACTATCCGAACTCTCCGCTATGGATCATTTGATCGGTGAAATGCTTCAGTTCTCGAAATCTGAATCATTGAAAATAGATACTACTACTATAAATTTAGGCACTATGCTATCAAATATTTGCAAGAGATTGAACCCTCTTAGAGATGATATTGAAAAGAAGTTTCTAATAGAAGGTGACTTTACCGTTAATTTTGATAAGAATCACCTAGATAAAATATTATCCAATATGTATCACAACGCACTGCGTTACACACCGGAAGGTGAAACTATATACGTGTCAATAATAAGAGATGAAAGTAAACATCCCCATATCAGAATAGAAAATACTGGTATATTCCTAAGCGATGAAAATTTACAAAAAATATGGGAACCCTTCTATAGAGTAGAGGATTCCCGTAATAGACAAACCGGAGGACATGGTCTCGGTCTATACATTGTAAAACGATTGACCTATGCAAACAATGCTTCAATAAGAGTAGCAAATACCTCTAGAGGTGTTTGCTTTGATATCGAATTTAAAAATTAAATTTTAAATTTATTCATTTCATCTTCTAGTAATCTGATGTTTTCGTTGAATCTATCCACTGATTCAGCGATTTCATCTATTCTAGCTGTCTGTTCTTCTGTTGATGCACTGATTTCTTCCGTTGATGCCGCTGATTCTTGAGACAACGATGCTATAGATTCAAGCGCCCCTATCAAAGTTTCTTTTGTTTCATCAATATATTCCATACCAAGACTAAGTTCATCCATAGACAGTGACACTGTTTGCGCACTCTTATCTATAGTCTCAAATGCAGCTTTTGTATCATTCAAATCATTATTAGCTTCTGAAACTATAGTTCTAGTATCTTCCATAGTTTCATTTGCACTATCAACTATTGAAACTATGTTATCAATTATCTCGTTTATTTCTGTAGTTGCTTTTCCCGATTGCTCAGCTAACTTTCTTATTTCATCTGCAACAACTGCAAAACCTTTCCCATGTTCGCCAGCTCTAGCTGCCTCTATAGATGCGTTTAATGCTAGCAAATTAGTCTGCTCTGAAATTCCCTTTATAGTCTCTACTATCTCTTCAATCGATTTAGATTTCTCTGCCAATTCACTTATTTTCTGATCTGCTTGTTCTGTAGACTCAACTGTTTTCTTGAATTTTTGATCTAGAACTTCTATTGATGCTTTTCCTATCTCATTGCTATTTTTCATATTATTAGTATCTGCTTCCGCTTGAGTAAGCCTATCCATCATATGTCCTATTCGGCCACCAAGTTCTCGTCCTAGCTCTAATCGTTCTCCAACTTCCTGTGCCATATCTGTTGCTCCAGCTGCTATGTCCTCAACCGCTTCAGTAACTTGTGAACTCGTCATAGATAAACCTGCTACAGCTTCATTTATCTTAGAGGATTCTAGTGCAATCTCCTCAACAGTATGGTTTGTTTCACCAACTAATGCCTGAACATTTTCTGTCATTTTGTTAAAATTAGTAGCAAGTTTTCCTATTTCATCTTTAGACTTTATATCTATAGTTTCATTGAAATACCCTTCGCCAACTCTATTCATTGCTTCTTCTATTTTCTGTATTGGTTTTATTACGAGCTTCTTAAGTGATAAATTAATCAAAATTATCAACAATATAAATCCTATAAATCCTATTATAATAGAGTTTTTCGTGATTCCAAACACCGCTTTATCTGTAGATTTTGTCGGTAATGCTACAAATAGTATCTGATTCTCAAACTCTCTAGCCTGTCCATAATATCCATTTGATTCTATCTCAAATTCAAATAAACCCCCATTTGATTCCTTTATTCCTTCACTATATGCATGTCCTTCTATATCCATTCCTATCTCAGCTGGTTCTTTATGATTTTTGATTACTCCATTTTTGTCTGCTATAAATGCAAAACCACTTCCACTAAGTTTAAGATTTTCAAGCGTTTTTTGTACGTTCATCTTCGAAGTAATATCTGATATAGCCTTAGGCGATATTCCTATCTGAACTACACCTTTTGCATCTATTCGGCTAACTCCAATATATTGAAATAATTGCTGATCTGTACCCCTAACACTAGCCTCTTGAGCTAATTTCCCATCACTCTGATTTATTAGTTTCAAAAACGGCTTTGTCTGCTCAGTTGTATTAAAATCAAATCCAAAAAATCCAGGTATATTACCACTTACCAAAATTCCATTTTCATCTACCACATGTATTTCATCTACATCTAGGGCTTTTGCAAGTGATATCATTTTTTCTGTCTCTAACTGACTCTTGTCATTCTCTAAAATTTCAGCTACAGCTCTAGCTATATTTATATGTTTTTTATCTAATGCCTTTTGTGTAATATCAACTACCTCTTTAGCTTCACTTACCGAAGCCTCTATGGCCTCTAATTGCATATCCATCTGATGCCCTACGATTTCGTCCGCTAATCTCCCCGCTGAATACAAATTGAATCCCATAATTGTTATTATCATTACAATTACAACTAATCCAATCACTCCTATTAGTTTCCCCTTTAATTTCATTTACTACGACTCCCTTCCCAATTTTTTATCATAGTTGTCCACCGAAACCCTTTTCCCATTCACTATGTTTCACAATTATAACACAATTCCAATCAGTAAAGACTAGTTCATTTGTGCTTTTTATGAATTACATCGTTAAGTTTTTTGTTTTATGCAAATAATTATATCTGCTCTAAACTATCTAATTCTAAATTTTTTTAAACAAACTTCGATAGTTTTTTCATTTAACGTTCTGTATTTAATACTTTTCCTCTTTATTTTTTTAATTTTCATTGTATAATAGAGTGACCTTATTTTGAAATGACTACTTTGAATTTTATATTTTTGGAGGTTTTAACAAATGAAGCAAAAAACATTTTGTTCTTGGAGTGGTGGCAAAGACTCCTGTCTATCTCTTTATAGAGCAATTCAAGAAAACTATGAAATAAAAACACTTATGACAATGTGCCGAGAAGACGGACTAAAATCAAGAAGCCACGGACTTAGTCCTGAGATTCTTACAGCTCAAGCAAAATCTTTGGATTTA
>JAOAQY010000111.1 GCA_025210965.1 Tissierellales bacterium | reverse complement strand
TCAGACATTTCATCATGTATAGCTTTACAAAAACCGCCCATCATTGAATCTCCTGATCCAACTGGATTAACCGCCTCAATATTCGGAGCAGAACCTCTATAAACTCTTTTTTCCGTGACCAATATAGCACCGTCTTTTCCCATTGATATGACTACGTATTTTACGCCTGTAGCTATTATATTTCTGGCAACACTTACAATTTCACTTTCACTCTCTATGTCTTGTCCAGCGAAATCTCTCAATTC
Organism: Tissierellales bacterium; assembly: GCA_025210965.1. Lineage (NCBI taxonomy): Bacteria > Bacillati > Bacillota > Tissierellia > Tissierellales > Tissierellales bacterium. The sequence goes on along the minus strand of JAOAQY010000111.1, from coordinate 29,987 downwards.
GTCAATGTTTGGCTTTATCAAATATGGCTTACCTTTGATACCATTTTTCAAAGATTCTCCGCTACTGTCAAGTAAAAATGGCGTTCCTGATTCATTAGATAGTCTAGCAAGTTTTTCATAAAAATCCTTAGCTAATCCCTTCGGTAAACTTCCAGATGCGCATACCAAATCAACATTCTTGACAAGTTTTAGATATCTTTCTAAAAATATCTCTTCCTCATTTCGATTTATCGTGGGACCCGTTTCTAATATTTCAGTTTGAGTACCATCTTTTCCTATTATGGCAATGCAAATTCTAGTGTTTCCACCTATACTTACAAATTCAGATTCAACACCATCTTTTTCTAATAGTTCTAAAAAATACTCTCCATTCTTCCCTCCCACAAAACCTGTTGCATTTATTTCCATGTCCAATTTTTTCAGTATTCTACTTACATTTAATCCCTTTCCGCCTGCTGTTTTGTCATAATTGTCACAGCGCATAACCGTATCAACTTCAAGTGAATCTATTTGATAACTAGAATCTATAGCTGGATTTAGTGTAATAGTCAATATCATACAAATAACCTATGCCTTTCCTTCACTTCCGCACATAGCTATCTTATCTCTAACAACTGATTTCATAGCTTCTTGAGCTGGAATCAAGTACTTTCTAGGATCGTTCGCATTTGGATTATGTTCAAAATGATCCTTTATAGCTGACGCAAATGGTATTTTGAGCTCAGTCGCAATATTAACCTTGCAAATGCCAAGCTTTATAGCTCTTTTTACACTTTCCGCAGGTACTCCAGAAGCTCCATGAAGCACTAATGGAACCTCTACTAATCGTCTTATAATTTCAAGTCGCTCAAAATCTAGTTTTGGCTCTGATTTATACAAACCATGAGCTGTTCCTATGGCAATTGCCAGTGAGTCTACTCCTGTTTTTTCAACAAACTCCTTAGCCTTTTGAGGATCAGTATAAAGTGCATTTTTTTCATCAACCTCAAGATCATCTTCTATACCAGCTAATGTCCCTAATTCCGCTTCAACTGTTGCATCCCATCTATGAGCAACCTTCACAATTTCTTTTGTTCTATTGATGTTTTCCTCAAAACTCTCTTTAGATGCATCTATCATAGCTGAAGGATACCCCATCTCTATGCATGCCTTTATATCATCTAAATCTTCATGATGATCTAAATGTAGTGCAACCGGTACTTTTGCAAGCTCCGCAGCACTCTCTGCTAACTTCAGCAAGTATAGTTCTCCCGCATACTTCACAGTTCCTGGTGTTGCTGCTAATATCACTGGTGACTCCATCTCATTTGCAACCTCTATGACACTCTTTAATGTTTCCATATTGTGTATATTAAAAGCAGGAACTGCATATCCTTCTCTCTGTGCTTTCAACAACATCTCTCTTGAAGATACTAGTTTCATTGTTATTGCTCCTCTCTATCGAATACCAATTTGCCCTCAACCCAAGTTTTTGAAAGCTCCCTATTTTCAATGGCTATCAAATTTGCCTTTTTACCTATGCTTATACTTCCCATTTCATCATCTATTCCCAAACTCTTTGCAGGAGCCATTGACGCCATATATATGGCATCTTCTAGACTCGCTGAAGTCCATTTTTCAACATTAAATACCGAATCAATAAGTTTTAAAGTGCTTCCTGCTAAAGACCCATAACTTGTCCTAGCTATTCCTGATTCAACAACAACACTTAACTCTCCCAATTGATAAACTCCATCTTCCATACCAGTTGCACGCATTGCATCACTTATAAGTATTAGTTTTTCCTTACCCTTGCATCTATAAACTAATTCTATGACATCGGGATGTACATGGTGCCCATCAGCTATAAGTTCAGCATATACCCTATCATCTCTTAGTATTGCGCCCACAGTTCCTGGTTCTCTATGATGAAGTCCTTTCATGCCATTAAATAAGTGAACTCCTACACTTGCTCCAAAATCAAATGCTCGCATGCAGGTTTCATAATCAGAATCTGTATGCGCTATAGCAACTCGAATTCCTTTTTCAATAAATTTAGGTATGTTTGACATATTCTCATCTATCTCTGGAGCTAGTGCAATAGTTGATATGCTCTCATTGAAAGTCTCTGTAAACAACGTTACGTTTTCATCAGATGCCCTTTCCATAAATTCTACAGGATGCGCACCTCTATGCGTCTCTGTAAAATAAGGGCCTTCGACAAACGCTCCAATTACCTCTGCTCCCAAAACACCTTTAATACGTGCTTCATTTACGGCTGATAGTGCTTTAGCTATCTTTTCCTTTGGTGCAGTTAGTGTCGTCGGACAAAATGCCGTTACGCCGTAGCTTGCAATTTCTATAGACATCTGATTTATTGATTCATAAGAACTATCCATAGTGTCTTTTCCGGTATTACCATGTACATGAGTGTCTATGAGACCAGGTGCTAAATAATCCACTTCTATCACTTTTAGTTCTTCAGCTCTTTCATTTCCTATTTCCACTATTTTCCCATTATCTATTTTTACAAATTTATTTAAAGTCTCTCCTGATTCTTCTAAAAGTGTCTTCGCAAATATATAAAATTGATTTGCCATTTATATCCCTTCTTCGCTAATCTCTTTCTGTTTTTTATTTACTTCAAATAACTGAGCTGATTTTTGAGCTGCCAGAAGTGCTCTTTTTGAAATATCATCTATATTTTCATCTCTCATAAATAGTATCTCCATGATACTCTGTATGCTAGTTCCGCCCATTACCTTTATTGATGAATCTTCTACAGATAGCATCGCTGAAGTTTTAAATGGTGATCCACCTACTAAATCTGAAAATATCATGACCCCATCACCAGTTTGAACCTTTTTTACCGATTCTTCTAATTTCGCTTTCAATTCATCTGTGCCATCAGTTTCTAAAAAATTCACTGTACTTATCTGTGGCTGAGATCCAACTATTACCTCTAAAGCAGAAACTATCCCTTCTGCAAATTTTCCATGCCCTGTAATTATTATTCCTACCATTTTGTGCCTCCTTAAAATGAATGAAAGAAATTAGGCTCAAATAGAGCCTAATTCCCCAAAATTCTAAACAATACCAAGCATTCTTCCAACAACACCAATCACAACAGTTACTCCAATAAGCGCAACTGGAGACCATCCTTTTTTCAAACCCTTATACATAAGCAATGTATATGCAAGTGGCAATAGGTTTGGCATAACTTTATCCAATAAATCTGTTTGAATATTTACAACAGCCTGACCCGCTGTAATAGATAATGTTGTGCTAAATCTTATATAAGAAGCTATAAGTCCACCAACAACAGCAAGTCCCAATATAGATGCTGCTCTAGATACATATTTCGTATTCTCTTTTAGTTTTGTAATTGCTCCAACCCCTGTATTGTAACCATAATGCATTAGTCCAAATCTAAGTCCAAAATGTACTATATTAAATACAATCAAAAATACAATTGGTCCTGCAACACTACCATCTAGGGCTATTGCCGATCCGATTCCTGCACATATAGGTAATAGTGTCAACCAGAAAAGTGCATCTCCGATTCCACCAAGTGGTCCCATAGTAGCTACTTTTATTCCACGAATAGTATTTGGGTTTTCTTTGTTTTCTTCCATAGCTGCAACAATTCCCATAATGAATGTAACTAGAAATGGATGTGTGTTGAAAAATTCCATATGCATCTTCATTGATGTCGATAAATCATCTTTATCCTTGTGTATTTTTTTGAGCGCTGGAAGCATTGAATAGAGCCATCCACACGCCTGCATTCTCTCATAGTTAAACGATGCTTGTAATAAAAGTGATCGCCATGCCATTTTGTTTAAGTCTTTTTTAGTAACTACTTTTTCTACAGCTTGATCCTTATATACATTAGATTCCATCTGACATAACCTCCTCTTTTACTTGAACTACATTTTGACTTTTGTCTTTAGCTAAATAATAATCATATAGAGCTATTGACAATCCTATAAGCGCAACCGCAAGTATTGGTAAATTCAAATAAGTCACCAATATAAATCCTAGTATCATAAAAGCAACATATTCTTTTTTCAACATTATTTTCAAAAGCATAGCAAAACCTATGGCTGGCATCATCCCGCCGGCTACACCAAGTCCATCAATTAAAACCTTAGGAAGGGCTCCAACAATCGCAGCAGCTTTGTCTGCACCAATATATACTGGCAAAAATGCTATTACTGCATAAAATGTGAACAATCCCAATAATGCTAAATAATTAATTTTTTCTATACCTGCTGTATTTGATGTGTCTGCATAATTATCTGCCTTGTGCATAACTGGTGACATTATAGTAAATAAAATAGTAATCATAGCTTGTGCTGCCACCGCAAATGGTACGGCAATCCCTACCGCTACATTCGGATCTTGATTTGCAAGTATCGCAAACGACGTTCCAATAATTCCTCCAATTACAACATTAGGTGGCTGTGCTCCTGCAAGTGGAACCATACCCATCCAAACTAATTCTAATGTCGCTCCTGCAATTAACCCTGTTTGTACATCTCCTAATATAAGGCCAACTACAACTCCTGTAACAACTGGTCTGTGCAAATGTGTCAATCCATTAAACAAGTCAACTCCAGCTATACCTGCCCAAAGTGCTACTAATAAAGCTTTGATAAACATTGAATCTCCCCCTTTTATTTTTTATTTTAAATAAAATCAAGTATTTAAACTCAATTTGTTTCCTAGTCAATTAATCGGTTTCCCAATCACTATTTTAAATCATAGTTAGGATATCTTTTCCCGGTTCACTAGGTACTCTTCTAACTTCACACTCTACGCCTAGTTCACCTAGTTTTTTAAATGCTTCTATATCACTTGTATCAACTGATACTGTAGATGAAATTTGTTTCTTACCTTCTGAAAAATGCATATTTCCAACATTCACTTTTTCAATAGGTACTCCGCCCTCTACCATTTTTAGAACATCTTGAGGTGTTCTCGCTACGATAAATATCATCTGACGATCTGCCGCTTTGTGTATTACATCTATAGTTTTTTGAATCGAAAAATATCTAGTTTGAATATTGTCAGGAGCTGCCATATCCATCAAGCTCTGCTGCACGCTATCTGTCGATACATCATCATTTGCTATAAGTATAAGATTTGCTCCTAGATGCTGACTCCATGTAACTGCAATCTGTCCATGCAATAATCTATTGTCTATTCTTGTAAGCAAAATATTAGGTTTTCCCATTCTAATCATCCTCTCTTATTTCTCATAATCGAAGCTTTAAAAATTTTTAAAGCTCCGACTCAATATCTTCTATTTTACATCAAATTCGTGTATTGTAACTCCTTGAACCACTCTATTTACCTCTCCACTTGGACAAGGATTATCTGGCCCAAATCCTCTGTTTATCGATTGTTTTAAAGCAAATATTTGAGCATATAGTATATACGCAAGCATGTCATATCCCTCTTTTATACTATTCTTTTGAATTCCTAAATCTATAACTCTATCTGCAAAGCTCTCCAAATTATCATCTTTATCTTGTGAAATAGCCACTACAAATTTGTTGCCCTCATCTCCGCTTAATTCTCTTAACAAATCAATTTCATAATTTCTAGAATAATCATCACCTGAAATATAAGAAAATACAATGGTATTATCATCAACTATTGACTTTGGACCATGTCTAAATCCAAGTGGAGTTTCATATAGTGTTGCTAGATTTCCACCTGTGAGTTCTAACAGCTTTAAACAAGATTCCCTTGCAAGACCTAAATAGCCACCAGCTCCTAAATATACTACTTTCTCTACTTTCTTATCCATCATTTCATCGAGATTTCTATAATTATCTTCACAAATACCTTTACCAATACTGGACACTTCTTGTACCTGTCTCTCTACATCTTCCATATTTTTCTCAAAAATCATCATAGACGCTAATAGCATACAGCTAAAACTTCCAGTCATGGCAAAGCCTTTATCATTAGAAAGCTTTGGCATCAATAACAAATACTCATTATCTTTCAATCGTGATCGCTTAGCCAATTCTCCATCTGAATTACATGTGATAACTATGTGATAAAACTCATCAATAACTTTTTCAGCAATTTCAACTGCAGCTACACTCTCTGGACTATTTCCAGATCTAGCACAAGATATCAAAAGCGTTGGTATCTCTTTTTTTAAATACTGAAGTGGTTTTGCTACAATATCTGTTGTTGCAATAGCTTCAATACTGATATTGTTGTTTTTTCTAAGTGTAGGAACTACACTTTCACCAACATATGCCGATGTTCCTGCTCCAGTAAATATAACTCTCAATCCCTCTTTTTCAATGATTTGTGCTAAATATTGATCTAAATCTTTTTTGTTTGCCTTCATAATATCAAGTGTCTGACTCCATAATTCTGGCTGCTGGTATATCTCCCGAGCGGTATTCAGACCGTTGATATTTTTTAGATATTCTTTTTCATATCCGAAATAACATTCCATAAATTTACCTCCTGTCATTCTGTTGTCATGTGGTCATTACCACTTATTCTATTTAAAAAGCGGTCTCCCGCTTAATCTAATACTACTCTAAACTTAAATGAATCTCCTCTAGCAATACTCTTGGTATACTCTATTTTTTTGCTTCCTTCGTATGCATACCTTTCAATTCTCATTCCAGGAGTTCCTTCACTAACATCTAGCGTCCTAGCTTCTGACTTCCTAACTAAAACTGCAGAAAATATCTCTTCTGCTCTGCTTAATTTTGCCCCATATCGACTTTTAAAGATTTCATACATCGCATTGCTCTCTAAATCTTCCCTAGTCATATTGGGAAACCTATCGCAAGGCACATAACTTATTTCAAGCATCATCGGTTTCAAATCAGCTAATCTAAGTCTCTTTATAACGTATACCTCGTCGCCTTCACACAATTCAAGCCTTCTCGCTATCTTATCCTCTGCTTCAACTACTTCAAATGCTAATACTTTCGAACTAGGTTTTTTACCTAATTTTTTCATCTCTTCTGTAAAGCTATAAAACTTTTGTAAATCTTGTTTTAATTTTTTCTCTGCTACAAAGGTTCCCTTTCCATGCTCTTTGTATATATAGCCTCCCTTTTCAAGCTCAATCATCGCCTGTCTAACTGTTGATCGACTAATATCATACAAATCACAAAGTTCTCTCTCAGAAAGCAACTTATCATTTTCTTTGAGGATTCCAGCCTCTATATCCTCAACAATCAAATCTACCAGCTGATAATAAAGGGGCACTCTGCTCTTTTTATCAATTTTTTTCATATATCTCCCCCCGTACCTTGTCATGTGGTTCGTACCAGTTGTAACTACAGTATAACCTTATAAAATCTCTTTGTCAAATATTTTTTACTCCATTACATCTCTCGCCTCTAAAAGTCTTTGCCCTCCGGTGAAATAGACTAAACCAGCATAAATAACTGCAAGTACTTTAAATTGACTTGGAATAAGTATCATCGCTGTAAAAAATAAAAAACCCTCTGTTCGTTCCATAACCCCAGCTTGATAGTAAAATGATTTTTGGCTTTCTGCATCGACCAATGCTCCAACCGCAAGAAAAACCGTCATAGAAAATATAATAGCACTCGTCATAGCCAATAAATATATAGATCTGTCTAAATCGTAAAATGCAAATCCCATTATCACTGATATTTCAACCAATCTATCGAAGGTAATATCCATTAAAGTTCCCCACGAACTCGTTTTTTTAGTTTTTCTAGCTAGTGCTCCATCTACTGCATCTAGGTAGCCTGATATCCAAAGCACAATAGTTGCAATAATAGGTTTATCAAGATACACAAGTGGACCAACTATTATTCCTAGCAAAAATGCTATTTTAGTGACTGCATTTGGCGTGAACTTCATTCTTGAAAACAAATTTGCTCCCGAATCTATCCATTTATTAACATATTTTCTACCATAAGTATCTAACATTTTTTATTCTCCTCTTCTGTTTATAATTATATGTTATTTTTAATCTCGATTATTCTAAATTGTGGGTATTTAAAATAATGATACTACTTAATGAGTATAATTCATAATAATACTATGCCCATTTATAACTTCATTTTAACACAACTCATCTAAAAGGAGGCTTTTACATGATAAAACAAAGTAGTTTAAGGCGAAAAATTTTAGGAATAACATTTGCGGTAACTCTAATCACCTTTATTTTAATGGGTTCTTGGATAAACTCCACAGTTTCAACTCAACTTGAAACTCAAGTCCAAAAAGAACTCTTGAAAGATGCTCAGCTAATAGCAAGTGATATAGATTCTTTTTTCAAAGAATATGGCATGTTAGTTGCTCAAATGTCTCAAAACAAAGATTTAACAGAAATTGTTAAAAATTATAAAAGTCGTAATGAAAAAAGATTAGATCCAAGCTACGATTCTGTAGTCGATACTCTCCTAAACATTAAAAACTCTGACAAAAATCTTGGACTTGTTTGGCTAGGTTCAGTTGCTGCTAATGATCTTATAACTGACATATATGACTACGATGCTTCTGAAACTTTTGACATAACTAGCAGAGGTTGGTTTAAAGAAATGTCACAAGTAAATGGGCTTACTTATACTGAACCTTATGTAGATAATGTAACTGGTTCAATAGTAATATCTATAGTCTCTCCAATAAAAGACAATGGCAAAATAATAGGGAATGTCGGTATTGATTTACAATTAGGCGAAATCAAAGAACTAATGAGCCGATACAATATTGGTAAAACTGGATATCCAATACTTATCTCTAAATTAGGAATTGTAGTAGAGCACCCTGATCCTAATCAAATAACAAAGACCAATATGACAACTTTAGATGGTAAATTAGGCGAATTAGCTCAAGAGATGACAAAAGGCAAAAGTGGAATATCCGAATACACTTATGAAGATATAACTAAATACTTTGCATATGCACCTGTTTCATCTAGCTCATGGTCCGTTGGTACAATGGTTCCAAAATCTGAAACTAATGAAATTGTAAGTCGTTTTGTATTCCTAAATACAAGCGCCTTTGTATCCGTAACTATATTACTTTTAGTTATTTTATTCGTAATAACAACTAGAGCTCTCAAGCAGGTTCCTCTTTTAGTTGATAGTATGACAATTTTTTCTAAGGGTGATTTGACTCATGATTTAGATATAAAATCAAATGACGAAATCGGTCGAATAGCAAATGCATATAACCATGCACTAAAATCAATAAGTGAGGTAATCCGAGATGCTTTTCATGCTTCGGATTCTGTAAAATCAGCATCTGAAGCAATGGTTGTAATTGCAAATGAATCCAAGCAAGCGTTAGATGAAGTTAGCTCAACTGTAAATGAAGTTACTCAAGGTACTACAGATCAAGCTACTCAAACAGAGCAAAGCGTACAAAGTATTCATGATTTATCTGATAGGATTGAATCTCTAATAAATCAAACTGAAGAAATTTACACAAAAACCAATACTATACATGATCTATCAAACAAAGGAAGCTCTGCTCTAACTGCGCTAAATGACCAATCAGATGCAAATCAAAAATCCGTTGCCATGATAAAAAATATTGTCGAGCAAATGGATCAATCATCTGGTGAAATATCCACCATAGTTGACATGATAAATTCAATATCAGAACAAACAAATCTTCTTGCATTAAATGCTTCTATAGAGGCTGCACGAGCTGGTGAAGCCGGAAAAGGATTTGCTGTGGTTGCAGATGAAATTAGAGATTTAGCTGAGCAAACTAGCAAAGCAACAGAGGATATTCGAGACAAAATTTTGGATATACAAAACAAATCAACTGTAGCCGTTCAGCAAACTGAATCATCCGAACAAATAGTATCCGGAAATGTTGAAATCGTAAATGAAACCGAAGATATTTTCAACAATATAATAAATGAATTAGAAATTCTTTTTGATATTGCTAGTCAATCAAAAGATGAAGCTGAAGAAATGAAATCCCAAAAAGACGAAATCATTCACTTCATAGAATCTGTATCTGCACTATCAGAAGAAACCTCTGCTGCTATGGAAGAAATGAGTGCTACTACTGAGGAACAACTAGCCGGAATGGATAATCTCGCTTCAGAATCTCAAAACTTAAGCGAACTTGCGGCTCATTTACATGAAATACTAGAACACTTCAAATTTTAATTAAAACATAAATAATCAAAATACTGGGACTAAGAAAGGCAATGCGATACCATTCTTAGTCCCAGTTATGGTTTATAGCTCTTTAAGCCGCTGTACTCCTCGTCTCCTATTTTTCCACCGCTCACTAGTTTTTGGAATCAGTTGTTCATAATTTCTCTTTTTGATATTCTCACTGTTAAACAACAAATCTAAAATATGAACAGCAGGTTTTCCACCATCTATCATAGATTCAACACATGACTCACAATACGTCACTATATGACTACATTCTGTTTGATTCGCTCTCTTCTCCATCTGCTTAAGCGCAAGTTTTGTCTCCGTGAGCTTTACCATTGCACCTGCACCACAGCAAAGAGTTTTATCTCTGTTATACTCAAATTCCTCAAATGGAAGTTCAATATCCTCGAGCACTTCTCTTACTGCTTCATGAATTTCATTTCTTTTCCTTATAGGACAAGGGTCATGTAGCGCAAATTTCAAATTATTACCACGATAGTTACATTTCTTTGGAACGCCATTATCCCTCAGCCACTCCCATAATGAAGTAACTACTATCCCGTCTCCATATTTCTTGAAAACCTCATAGCAATTAGCGCAAGCCACTATGAGTTCTTGAGTCCCTTGATCCTTCATCGATTGCATAACACTTTTAAACCGCTCTTCAAACTTCGAGTTTTTCCCCATATCTAATGTTGGCTTTCCGCAGCAATATATCTTAAGACCCATCTCTGGGTCAATGTTCTTCATGTGCTTGTATGTTTTATACACTATTTCTTCACTATATGATAGCAAACTACAACCTGGAAAGAATGCTTTTTTTGACTTAATTTTACTTGCACCAGTAAAAAAACTACTAAAACTGTTTCTTTGATGAAATCCAACCGCTAAGCTTCCTTTTCCAATGCTGAAAAAACTTTTTTTGTTTTGTACTTCGGATCTAATCGAAGTAAAAACTCCCATAAGTGGTGTATTCGTAGGACAAACAGCTTCGCAATATCCACATTGACAGCAAGCATATGCTGCCGATTCCATTAATTCGCCTTCAGCTAACCTTTTAAGCAAACTTTTAGGAGACGAACTATAGTTTTCAATCATAGGACAATTTTTCATACACTTTTTACAATCAACGCAGCTATTTAAACATTTTTCTATATAATACGAGGACTCTTTATTCATAACATACACCCTTTACAGATACACTACTAAACTACGTTTTCATTTTCTGGAATATGACTCTTTTGTGAAACCATATCCACTTCTGAATTTTTCTTTTCATTCGCCATTTTTTTCATCAAGAATATAAGTGCTGAAATAGCAAATAAACAAAATAAACCCATAACAAAATACTTTACTCCTCCAGTAAGCATTCCACCTACATACGAATATATCAAAGTCGCAGGCAACTGACCTAGACCAGTAGCCCAAAAAAACGACCAGAAACTCATAGATGTAAGACCTGCCGCATAACTAACTATGTCAAATGACATGAATGGTAAAAGTCTAGCTATAAGTATAGCATATTTACCGTGCTTATCAAAAAACTCTTCTATCTGATTTAGAGTTCCTTTGCTATTTAGTTTCTCAACAAACTCTCTCCCCAAAAATCTTGCAAGTAAAAAACAAAGTGATGCTCCAGCCATAGCTGATGCCCATGACAAAAGTGCTCCCCATAACCATCCGAAAAGACCTGCATTTGCAAATGTTATGAGAAAAGCTGGTAATGGCGCCATAAGCGATTGAAATATCATAAGGAAAAATGATATCACAGGTGCCCATATCCCAAAACTCAAAATATATTGTTTTATAGTCTCAATATTAGCCATACTAAAGAGCATTACAACTTGATTTACCTGAAGCTTAACCTGTGGTATCAAAAAATAACTTCCCAAAATTGCCAATACAAATGCTAAACGAATCCAAACTTTATTTCTTTTTTTCGCTTGTGTTTCCATATCTATCCCTCCAAAAAACAAACTTGCTTACTAAATCAAAACTATCTAATCAATATTAAAGGAGACAAGTATTCATTCCTGTCCCCATTTTGTCAAAATATCTATGCCTATTCAATGCATCCAAAAGCAAAATGTTTTGGATTAAAATTTATATTACTTCTCTACTTCAGTCTTGTCACTACCTGCCCACTCATAGTATGATCCATCGTAATTTTTAGCATTTTCATATCCAGCCATCTCAAGTACGATTTGCATATAACCAGATCTGATACCCGCAGTACAGTAAGTAACTATTTTATCCTCTTTATTTAATTTTAGTTCTTCACTAAAATACTTTTCTAACTCAGCTTTGTCTTTCAAACGCCCATCTTCTCTAAACAAATCTGTGTATTTTGCTAATGTAGCTCCTGGCAAATGTCCGCCTCTAGCCTCTCCGTATTTTTGTGCTCCATCATATTCATCTTGAGCTCTAGTATCTAACACTTTATAATCATTATAGTTTTTCATAAGTTCGTCTATCGTTATGTTTCCATCTTCATTTATCTCTTTTATTTCAAAATCTACCGCTGTAGGTTCGTGTGCTTCACTATTTAGCAATTCATCACTAGTATTTTGAGCAAAATAATCCATACCACCATTTAATAGTCTAACGTTATTCAATCCTGCTTTAGAAAGAGTCCACATAATTCTACCATCGTCGCCCCAACCATTTTGAGCTGCAGCATAAATTACTACTTTCTTTTCCTCGTTTATACCAAGACTTCCTATTAATTTCGACAAATTTTCTTTATCAGAACCAACTGTTCCCCAATTTAAATCCCCTGGTTTTCCAGCCATATTTGATAATCCTTGCCATGCAACTGGTATGGCGTTTTTTATATGCTTTGCATCATATGCTTTTTGACCCCTAGCATCTATAATTACCAAATTTTCATCATTTATATTTTCTTCTAACCACTGTGCATCAACTAAATAATCATTGTTTTCATATGTATACTCTACCTCTATCTTTGTCTCTGCTTCTACGCTCGACTCAGTATTTGTAGCATTCGATTCACTTGTTTTTGAATCAGTATTTGAAGAACAACCCGCTACTCCTACCAACAATATTCCTGCAACAGCTAACATACTAATCCATTTATTAAATTTACTCACAAAAAACCCCTCCGAATTCACTAAAAATAAAAACTCATTTGATAGTTAATCAATCTTTTTCCATTCTATCAAACAAGTCCTAGTTTTTCTATAAGAATTCCAAAAGGGGTTTATAGAGAATTATTATGAATATCTCGCCGTTATAAATTTTTCTTATATCTAATCTTTTTATGCACTGTAGGTACCAATGCAAATAGTCCCAAAAAACAAAATGCTAACAGTATCTGTGGTGTCAATATTCCTGATGCAGAATCAATAGAATTTAAACTTTCACCCGCAAAAGCATAAACTGCACTTCCAGGAATTATACCAATCATAGTCGTCCAAACAAATCTCTTTGTAGACATCTCAGTGAGACCAGCTGCTATATTTATGAGGAAAAACGGGAATGCTGGTATAAGGCGCGAAAAAAGCATATAACTAGCACCATTTTCTCTAAGCTCTTTATCAACTTTTTCCAATCGATCTCCATATTTGCTTTTTAGACTATCTCTAAATAAATACCTTGCTGCCCAAAATGCCAGTAATGATCCTATAGTTGCTCCGATATTTACTATGAATACACCCAATATAGTTCCATACAAAAATCCTGAGAGCATAGTAAGAAGTGTAGCCCAAGGTACTGAAAGTGCAGCAGATATTATATAAAATAATATAAATGCTATCGTAAATAAAGCAAAATTTTCATTCAAATAAGCTTTTAATTCCCCACTATGGCCTTTAATAGACTCAAATGTAAAATACTCGCCTAAATTAAAATATCTAAACAACAAAAAGCAAATAATAATTACTAAAAATATCATCAATTTTTTATTATGTTTTTTCAAATTCAATCAGCTTCTTTCTAAGATTTATCTTTTCTTAATAATTTCACTATAGGGTTATTTAAAAGGCTCTCTACATAAGCTTTTTTCCCAATTTGTCTTATTGCATCGCTATATGTTGGGTAAGCATGAATCATACTTTGTATTTTCGTTAGCTTTATTTTTCTATCTGCCATCAGCTTAAACTCATGCAACAGTTCTCCACCGCGTTCGCCCAATATATGTACTCCCAAAATATAATTTTTTTTATCGACTATCACCTTTATATATCCATTTGTAGTCTCTTCTGTTTTCGCACGGTCTAAGTCCCTATAATCATATTCATATACTTTATAATTGCCTTCTCCTAGTATGCTTTCTGCCTGTAGCTCTGTTATTCCAAAACGAGCTAACTCAGGATCTGTAAATGTAACCCAAGGAATAAGATCGTATCTCACTCTTTTTTTCAACACAAAAGGTAATATCGCATTCCTAGCTGCCAGCATTCCTTGATATTCTGCCATATGGCTAAACCTATAAGGTCCAACCACATCACCACAAGCATATATGTTTTTCTGAGTAGTCTGCAAATACTTATTAACTCTAATCCCTTTGAAATCCCAATCCATTTCCATATCGCTTGGAAATAGTTCTCCAAGATCTACAATTCTCCCAATTGCAACAAATACTTTTTGTGTTTCTATATGCTTATTTCCCTCTCCACAAAGCCTTACTCCATGCTCTGATTTTGAAATTGCTTGAAGTTTAAAGTTATCAACAAAATGAACGCCTTCATCCTCTAAATTATGTTTCAATCTTCTGCTAAGTTCAGCATCTTCCTTTTTCAATATGTGTCTGCGCCTCAATATAACCCCTACATCACAGCCTAGCCTATTAAAAACCTGGGCCATTTCTATAGCTATTGGACCTGCTCCAACTATAATCATACTTTCAGGTATAGTCTCCATCTTAAATATATTTTCATTAGTCAGAATCTCTACGCCCTCTTCAACGGCACACCTAATTGGAGCTGGTTTAGTCCCAGTTGCTACTATAAATTTCTCTGCCGTTATTACCTGTGATTCCACTCTCAATTGGTTTTGCGATTCAAATCTAGCTGTACCTCTATAAAAATCCACACCTTTTCTCTTAAAAGCCTCTGGAGTTTCACCTGCATAAACATTTTGTATGGTTGTTCTAACCGAATCCATTATAGCAACTGAATCCAACTCTATCGTAAGTGCCTCCGAAATAAAATCTAACTTACACGCTTCGTGAACTCTCTTACCCAAATGTATCAATGCTTTAGATGGTATACAACCTGACCAAGTACACTCTCCCCCAGGTAGATTTTTGTCAACTAGTGCAACCCTCTTTCCAAATCCAACTGCAGTCAGTGCTGCTGTTATTCCAGCTCCTCCTGCACCTATAACTACTAAATCATATTGTTTCATATCATCATCTCCCGATTATTCATAGAAAAAATATGGCTCTCCATCAAATGTCCAATATGTTTTTGTTCCTAGCTCTTCTCGTTTTGAGCTAAATAATTCCCACAAATATCCATCATTTTCAATCGATAAAACATAACCCATCAAATTAGACTTCACATCTGCTACAATACCTTTCATTTCAAACTTATTTTCATCTGATCTTATGAAATTACCTGATTTCAAAAGCACCTTTTTAGTTCCATTTTCAGAATCTATTTGCTTTTTAAAACTATCCCCGATTGTCAATACTCCGTCTATGACTTTGCCCTCAAATATATTTTTATACCCTAAAAATTCGGCAACTTTAATTGATTTTGGACAGTTTAACAATTCATCAACAGTCCCCGTCTGTAATACTTTACCCTCTTTCATTATACTTATAACATCTGAAACTTCGAAAGATTCTTCCAAATCATGCGTAACAAATACAATAGTCATTTTGTATTTGTTGTGTAATCGTTTTATGAGCTTTCTCATGTTTTTTCTAAGCTGTTCGTCTAAAGCACTAAATGGTTCATCCATTAATAATATTCTAGGTTTTAGCACTAGTGCTCTAGCTATAGCAGCTCTTTGTGCCTGCCCTCCACTTATCTCTCTAGGATACCGACTCCCTAGTTCTTCTATCTGAAGCTCTTTTAAATATCTTCTAGCTATATCATATCGCTCTTTTTTCTTTATTCCTTTCATTTTTAAACCAAAACAAACATTATCGAGAACATTTAAATGCGGTAATAACAACGCTTCTTGAAATATATACCCAACATCATTTTGGTCTATTTTAATTTCTCCAATCGTGTGATTTTCAAGACCTGCAAGTAATCTCAAAAGAGTTGTTTTTCCGCAACCTGACGCTCCTAAAAGTGTGTGAAAGCATCCTTCTTTGATAGAAAGATTTGTTAACTCAAGCTCGAAATTTTTATCATCATATTTAAATTTCAAATTTCTAATATCTATACTCACAAAACCACCCCTAATTCCTTTTATATCTTTTGCTAAGTATTTTCTCTAATATCAACATAAATGATACTGCTACCAAAGCAAATACTAAGCTGTAGATAGCACCTATACTCATATTTCCACCACTTAAATAAGGATACATTTGAGTTGATAATGTCTGTACTCTACCATTTCCGACAAATAAAGTCAAAACATATTGACTCATGGATATCAAGAACATTAAATGAAACCCCGCCAAAAAACTCGGCCACATCATAGGTATTTGTACAAATAATCGAATCTGATAAGATTTGGCATTTAAAAATTTTGACTGTTCTAAATATCTATAATCAAAATTTTCATAACTAGCCTTTATAATTCTTATACCATATGGCAAACATGGAATCAAATGAACTATTATAATTCCAAACATATTACCAGTTAATCCCATTATACTCAAACTCTTATAAAGACCTAGAGTTATTACAACTGGTGATATTAGTATCGGCAAAAACATAATTCCCTCTAACAATCTGCTTTTTAAGCTATTGTATTTGCTTAAATATTTTCCAATAGGTATGGACATAGCAAGTCCAATAATACTAGTCATTGCACCAATAATTATAGTATTTAAAAGCGAGCTGTAAAATCTAGCATCGCTAAATACATTTATCCACCATGACATTGTAAAATGCTCTGGCAAAATATATGGCCATGAATAGCGCTGTCCTACACTCCATATTAAAAGAACTACAATTGGAAGTATCATAATCAAACTAAATAAGGTGAGGACAATCCAATTTATAGTCAGATTTTTCTTCATCTCTTGTCCTCCTCAATTCCTTTATCGTAAAAGTACCACCCTATTATTCCCACGATAATTACTATAGCTATCAATACAAAATTGGCAGCAAGTGCCTCTGGTCTGCCTTCAAATGGCCCCTTTGTATATTTCAGATAGCTATAAACCGAAAGCGTTTGTGGATAGGTCTGACCCAAAAAATAGGGCAATTCAAATGCAGATAAACTGTATGCAAATATTATAAAAACGCTAGTCACAAATGTGTTTTTTATCATGGGGAATACAATTGTAACAAAAAACTCAAATCTATTAGCCCCGTATACTTTTCCCAGGTCATACCATCTTTCTTGAATTTCTTCCAATCTTGGATAAAGCATCAACAACATAAATGGAATAGTCTTCCACAAATATCCCAGTATTATTCCAATTCCAAATCTATCATTTACGAGTACAGGAAATTCACTCATAGAATCTATCAGCCCCAAACTAAAACAAATTCTTGCCAGAAAACCACTTTGCATAAACATTATGAATAGACAAAATGCTGCTACTATATAGGGGAATAGTACTGGTAATAATAATATATTTTTTACTGCTCTAGCTTTTTTATTTAGTCCACTCTCTCGTAAACAATACAGTGAATAAAACAAAATTAAGCAAAATATTCCTGCTAAAAGCGTAGTCATAATTGAAAGTCGCAGGCTAAGCAGTAACGAATCTCTAAAGTCCTCTTTTCCAAATAATTCAATATAATTCTGAATGCCACCATTTTGAAGACTCTGCATTATCCCCTGTATAATTCCAGAAAGCATAAGTATCAACACAAAAAATACTGAACTATAACTTATTATGTTTTTTCTAATTTTTCGCAACATTTTCTATCCATTCTGCTTCTAATACCTGAATATATCGTCCACTCATCTCTGGAAGGGCTTTTTCTTCCAACTCGCTACTAGATAATGTTGATTCACCCAAATCCAAATTTTTGTACTCTAATAACTGATTATCGCTCATCTTAGAAACGTCTATAACCATCTGATCTCCCCAATGCTTCGGATTCAATTTTCTAATCTGAGCCTCTGGAGAAACCATAAAATCAATCGCAACAAGTGCCGCTGATTTTTGAGTACTATTTTGTGGTATAGCCCAAAAATGAGTATTTGAAAGTGTTCCATCCTCTAGCACAAAAGTTCTAGTAGTTTCTGGAAACTGCCCACTTTGAATCATAGCTTCTGCATGTAGTGGATTATATGACATGGTAATCCAAATCTCTTCACTAGCATACAATTGGTCTACCTTTCCACTAGTTTCAGGATAAGTTTCTCCTTTTCGCCATAAATATGGTTTCATCTCATTTAAATAATCCCAAAGTGGAGTTAACTCTGGCTTTAAACTCTCTCTCGTAAACTCCCCTAAATATTTTTCATATCCTCCTGTAAGCTCATATAATGCTAATCTTATAAAGGCACTTCCAGTAAAATCTGGTGGAGCAGGGTATGCAAATTTACCTGGATTTTTTTTAGCAAATTCCATAAGTTCAGCCATGCTCTTAGGTGGATTATTTACGTACTTTGTATTGTATGTAAATACCAATTGTGATCTTCCCCATGGAACCTCGTACCCTTCTGTTTCATTTCCAAAATCCAATTTATTTTCATCTGAATCTTTGTCAAAATACAATTCATAACTTGGAAGTTTAGCTATTATTTTTTCAGTCAATAAACCATTTTCTTTGGCGTTTTTAAAATTTTCTCCATTTATCCATAGAAGGTCAACACTTCCATCTTTTTTTTGAATTTCCTTTTCAGCAAGCAATTGATTTATAGTATCAGCAATATCTGTAACTGGTATTCTCTTAAAATCAATATCGTATTTTGACTTAAGTTCTGGACTTACATACTCATCCATATAGCGATTTACTACTTCACTGCCACCCCACATATAAGCTGCTACCTCTTGTCCTTTTGCATCTTCTAATATTTCATTCCACGCTGCTGTTTCAATATCAACACTTGATTTTGTTTTCTCTGAACTACATCCACTCATACAAAATCCTGCTATCAATATTATGCTCAACATAAATAATCTAAACTTTTTCATACTAATCTTCTCCTCCTTGGGTATATTTTGAGTATAGTTACCTATAAAATAATTTATTCACTAATTTCCATTATAAACCAATATAAGGATGTGATTCAATGTATCTTATCTTATCAATAAGCGCTATACTATTATCTTCACTTATAGAATATCTTTATCACCGCCTTTATCTGCATCACTCTGCTGAAATTGATCATATAAAATCTCATCATGCTCAGTTTAGAGGTTCAAAGTTTTCTGTAGAGCAAGCTAATTTAAAAGAAATAGTTTCTAGCAAAAAATACATACTACTAAATATTTTGCCATATGGATTAATTTCTCTTTATATTGGCTTTGATAACTTGAGCTTTGGAATAATATTCTTTTCATTCGCTCTTCTTTATACCCTATGGGTTGAGGTTTCTCACTATATTTATCACAAACCAATGGGATACTTCTTTGAAAATACTAAAACATTTAAACGACTAAAAAGACATCACAAACTTCATCATTCATATTATATAGTCAATTATGGAATTGGATCTAGACACTGGGACTTTATATTGAGAAGTTTTAGGAGGTTCTAATGAAAAAACTATCATCGAAAATATTTGCAATATTTATTTCAATGTTACTAACATTATTTGCTATGGGTATAGCATCATATACTGCAACAAATACCCAAACTCAGCATTTATACTTAACTGATTTGCTAGGTCAAGAAAAATATTTACTTGAAAAAAATATAAGGGAGACACTTCACTTAGGTGAACTAGCCTTGTTTGCTCCAGATAGATTTGAATCCCAATACGAACGACAATATGGTTTAATACAGGAATCTTCTAAATCCCTTGATAATCTTTTGGAAGTTTTATCATCAAGAAGATATATTCTAGAAAACGGTGATGTCTTTCTATTGGACTTCACAAGTGAATTTAATGATGTATTTTCTGATGCAACAGATAAATTGATATCACTTTGGACTCAAATAAAAATAGATCAAGACTATCTTTTCAGTCTTGATTCTACATCAAATAGGATTATGTATTCTAACAAACTTATAAACCTTGACAATCTATCTTCTGAACTAATAAAAGCGTCTGATTTGGTAATAAAAATCTGCGAACAAGCCGCTGAAAAACAAACACATACAAGCAATTTAATACAATTATTTAGCATTTCATTCTCTATACTAGTTTTTATATTTTTGATAATATTCATTAGATCAAATTTCTACAAAACCATAAAAAATATAAAGCTTGTATTTAAAAGTATGAGTCTTGGTGATTTCAAACAATTTTTTTCTAGAAAACAAGACGATGAATTTAAGGAACTATACAATAACTTCAATCATTTCATAGACAATCTAGAATTTATCTTTAATCTAGAAAATAACATACTAGAAGAATCCAGACTTGATCCTATGTTACTTTATATTGATTCTGGTTTTAAAAAGTTCATGCCGTTTAGTTCTATGAGTTTCCAGTATATAAAAGACAGCAAAAATACAATAGCAAAACATATATCAAATGGCAACGTTTCAACAATAAATGATTGCTCTCAATCTCTAATAAAACTAGAAACCATAGCAACATCCAATCAAAAACTTTATCTTCCCATAAACAACAAAAATCACATGATTGGAGTTTTATCGTTTCACTTTGAAAAAGACATAGAACAATCCTCTATAAACTTTGTCAAAATACTTGAACCTAAACTCACTCTTGGATTTTACAAGGTATTTTTGCTAGACAACCTTCTTGGAATCGTCACTAGGTCATTGTCTGAAGTTACTGAAGCTAGGGATCCTGAAACTGGAAATCACCTAATTAGAATGAGTAAATATAGTCAGATTATTGCTCAAAAATTACATTCACAAAAATATGAACCTTCTATAGTAGATATAGATTTTGTAAACAATATCCTTATTACTGCACCCATGCACGATATTGGCAAAGTAGGTATTTCGGATAGTATTCTCTTAAAACCTGGCAAACTGAATGAAGATGAGCGAGTTATAATGAATACACATGCAGAAATAGGTGGCAAAGTTCTAGAACACATTGATAGCCAATTCAAAGTTTTTGGTATAAATTACTTCGAACAGGCAGTTCGAATAGCTTATGGTCATCACGAAAAATACGATGGAACGGGTTATCCAAATGGACTTTCACATAAATCAATACCCATTGAGGCTAGAATATGTGCAGTAGCAGATGTATTCGATGCCCTAACTTCAAAAAGGCCATACAAAGAAGCTTTTTCTATAGAAAAAAGCCTAAATATATTAAAAGAAGGTCGTGAAAAACACTTCGATCCAAATGTTTTAGACGCCTTCTTCGATAGCCTAGATGATATTCTAAAAATTTATGACAAATACAAGGAGATTTAGCTCCTTGTATTTTTTTATATTATCTCTTTCTTTTCAAGCTCTATTCTACTGTAAGGCTCCCTATCTTCAACTATTTTTTCGTAAATTTCAGACGTAGCTCCGTGAATATATGGTAGAACAAAAAAAGATACGAGTATTCCTTTTATTGAATTGATTATAATACTATTAGAATTGCCAATCAGCATCATAGAACCAATGCTTCCTATAAGAATCCATCCTATAAAAGATAATTGAAATATACATACATTTCCTTTGTTTCCCTTCATGAGTTGCTCACTAAGAATTACTACTTCAGAATTTTCCATATTCGGTCTATCTACTAAGATCATAGGAACTAACATGTATGCATATGTCTTGATTATCAATGTCACCCCAGTAAATATCCCTGCTATTATTGCTAATAACATCGCCATATCCCAACTAATTATTTCTGCTTCCGAAATATAAAATGGTATGTCTATACTAGCTACAAATATTGTACTCCAAAACAGCAAATAAACGTCTTTTCTAAATAGACCTTTTACAATATTTTTGTATCTACCATTTTCAAAGGCAAATTTTAGATTCGATAATTTCGATATCCCATCTCTATTCAAATCTATATAATATTTCCAACATCCAACACCTATTGGACCAATTATGAATATTTGAACAACAAAATATATACCTACCAGCGCAATTATATTAAATGCTATTCCATTTACTGTAAATAATGCTCTTTTGTCAAAATTTAAAAATCTTTGAGCACTATTTGCATCCTGTGCTGTAAACATCAATATTAAACTCACCAAAAGCATAGGCAAGTATCCTCTTGACATCATCTTTCTAGCCTTTCTTTTAACTCCTCCTATTGTCCACATTAAAACATCCCCTTCTACATCGTCAATTTATATGTTAATTGTCTATGTTTATTTTAACATTTAAATATCAAATTTGCACTAAATTACATCCTTTTTCTCGGATTTGAAATTAAAATCCGAGTACTCAATCAATATTTCATAAATCTCAGCTATTCCACCATTTATGTAAGGAATCAGCAATGTAAGAAGTGGCAGTGATAATATCAATGCTACACTATCTCTAATTGCAACAATCAAAAATAATACTACCATTCCTATCAATATACTCCATCCCATAAATGACAAATAGTACACAAATACATCCCATTTATTTCTATTCATGAGTTTAGAACTTAATCTAACTGGCTCAGAATTTTCAATATTAGGTTTATCTACTAATATGAGAGGAACTAACATGTACTCTAATATTTTTGACCATAATAGGATTGTAAATGGTATTCCAAATACTATGTTTATAAGAGTCCCATAACTTGCCTCTATAATATATGCATTTGTTAAACTACTAGCTATAACCTTACTGGCTATTAGAAATAACCCCCAGAAAATAAGGTATAAATCTCTTCTAAACAAACTCTTTACTATGCTTTTATAGTTGTCTCTTTCAAACCCAAATTTCAGCTTGCTAAAATCAGAATGACCATCCCTATTTAAGTCTATATAGTATTTCCAAACACCTACGCTGAGAGGATTAAGTACAAGAAAGCCTATCATTGCAATTCCTACTGTAATTAATGCTATTTGGGCATCCAATTCTACGTATCCATACGTATGTTTCACGAACAGCTCATCTATGAGGCTTTCAAGCGATCTAATATTGTTGAAACCTGCCTCTGATATAACAAGTATAATTCCCACAATAAGCATTTTAAAGTAATTTTGACTCATCATTTTCTTGCTTCGCTCTTTGACTCCGGCTCTACTCCACATAAAAACATCTCCTCTTTTGATTTAGTTAAATATTTACGTTTATTTTAACACGCCAATCTTAACTCTGTATTAAATTTAATACAAACAAAAAAAGCTCTACCGCCTTGAGTTGTCAAAACAGTAAAGCTCTAATATTTACATTACACCATCTCTAATACCAATTTCACGTATTTCTTCATAAAATGCTCCCATAGCCATTTGATAGTATGGCTGTACAAATATAACCCCTACAAAAAATACAAGTACACCCAAAGCAAACCATCCTATAAATGATAATTGCAATAAAAACAACTGAAATTTATTTCCTTTCATAAGCGATCTACTCATTTTTATTGCCTTTCTAGCTCCCACAGATTCATCTTCAGATAGTAAATATGGAACTAGCGCATAACTATAGCTTTTAACAACAAGAACTATAGCTGCAATAGAACTTGAAACAATAGCCAATATTAACATGCTTACATACTCACTCTTATGATTCTCTACTGAAGAAATACTGATAATCAATATGAACAATACTGTTGGTAACACTCCCCACAAAAACAGATAGAAATCTCTCAAAAGTATCCCTAAAACACTTTTAAAATATGTTCCCTTTTTAAAGCCAAATGAAACTTCATTTAAATCACTTTCGCCATCTCGCATAGACCTTGAAAAATATCTTCTACATCCCACTTCCAATGGTCCTAAAAAGAAGATTTTAAAAGCAAATGCAAGCAATACTATCATCAAATAATAAATTACTATAGCGATAAAAAACAAGTGCGCTCCAGCAGAAACTGATTCCTCATCTTCATCTCCAAACAAAGAATCATACGACTTATGAGTTTCGTTAATCTCTTGATTTTCAAAATCATCATACTCATATTCATCTATACTATCTTCTATAATTTCTTGACTCAAAAATGAAATCTGACTTATTGCCGCCATTACTTGTATTCCACCTGGAGTTTTAGCTCCACTATTACTAATTGCAAACATAGTAATGACACTTATCAAAAATGCTGTCCAATACGATTTTTTTAAAAATTCCCAAGCTCTTTTTTTTACCCTTCCTATACTCCACATAAAACCCAAACGCCTCCAAACTTGTATGATTACTTATCTTCAGAATCTTTCTTTTCTAATGATATTCTGTCTTCAAGTCCAGATGTTTGTTCATCTTCAACTATCTCTTCATCTACACTATAACCCAATTCCCAAGCTTCTGCGATTCCAGATTCTAATGCATTTTTTCTAAGTTTCTCATAAACTTCTGCCATCGCTCCATTGTAGTATGGATGTACTAGACAAATTCCAAATCCCAGCAAAAGTGCTCCCAAAAAGTACCAACCTATGAAAGATAAATCAAAAACCCAGTTTTTAAACTTATGTCCGTCCATCATTTGTCTACTAAGTTCTATAGCCCTCTTACTTCCTATCTCTGGATTATCACTTACTATCATCCCAACTAAACGATATGAATATCTCTTTATGATTACAGGAATACACCCTATAAACATAACGATAAATGTAAGCATTATTATCCAAATCAAATCAGTAACATATGTTGCACTCATAGTTAAAAGCATAAATACAAGAAGACCTACTAATGAAATAAGACTCCAGAAAAATAAATACAAATTTTTTCTAAATATAGACTTTACTACAGGCATATAACTATCTCTCTTAAAACCTGCACCCACTTGATTTAAATCACTTTCGCCCTTTCTATTGTTTTTTATAAAATATCCCCAACAGCCTACTCCAAGTGGATTGAGTACGAATATTTTTAATGACAATACCAAAAGCATAATTATCGCCATAACAACAAAGAATACAGATGAAAAAATAGTAAATGCCTCGCGTTCACTCTCATCCATTTGACTTGATATTTCATTGAAGATATTGCCAAAATCAAGATCTTCCATTCTATTGCTAAATTTTATATTATCTAAATCCTCATCAAAATTTGCACTATCAAATCCAGTATTTGAGTCTACTTTTTCGTTAGACTCTATATCCTTTACTATAGTTCTAATACTATTAGTTCCACCAAAATTAAAATTAATTTTAAAACTGCTATAAGATGTACTTCCACCTGAAAATACCAATATAAGACTGACTAAAAGCATAGCTAAATAACTTCGCTTCATGACGCTTATGCTCTTACGCTTTGCATCCATTATCTTCCACATATACTGCACCTCTCTTAAATAAAATTTTATGAATTAAAACAAACAACTTCATTCTAACATATTTTCAGTTATTTTAAAATGTCAAAACTCAATATATAAGAAAAATTTAATCTAAAAATTGCGAAAATCCCCATCCTATACTCTAAGCTAACTTACTCGATTTAGCAAAAGTATAGGATGGGGATGAATAGCAATATTCTTTAGGCTATTCGATATATCCGAAATAATAGGGCTCACAACTGAGAATGCCTCACATTTTTAAGTGTGTGATTATGTCATTATATCAACATTGTAATTAATTTACAGATATATGGTGCAATTCTGTTTCCTTGCAAATACCTGCATCAAAAGCGGTCTCTTTTAAAACTATATACAATTCCGCTCTAGTGGCATTTTCATAAGGCATAACCAAAAATACTCCCAATCCAAAAGCTAACAATCCCAATAAATACCATCCTATGAATGATAAATCCAATATCCACATATTAAACTTATGTCCTCTAGTCATATTATTACTAAGCTCTAAAGCCCTCTTAGTATCTATATTTGGGTTTTCTGCTAAAATATATGGAACCATTCTATAAGCATAGTGTTTTACTATTCCAGGTATTACAAGAAGCAATGTCCAAAGAAAAATATAAAGTTCTCTAAAAAACATAGTTCTGACTATAGTCTTATAGTGCCCTTGTTTAAACGCATAGCCTAAATTATTTAAATCAAAACTCTCTCCAGTAGAGTCTACAAAATACTTTTGAACTCCAACCTCAATAGGCAATCCAATAAATATTCTAGCAACAATAGCTATAATTATAGCAAAAAACATTCCGCTAAGTATTCCTGCTACCAACATCGGAGTTTCAGCAAATTGTAATGGTTCTCCATTCATAAGCCTTACTCCACCATCCCACCAATCTCTAGTTTCGAATGAAAACATCCTCCCGTCACCTACAACAAGTGCAAGTACTAAACTCGCTAACAATGCCTTGAAATAAGAAATTCTCAAAATATCCCTAGCTCTCATCTTAAGCGATCCTCTAGTCCACATAAAAACGCCTCCTATTTCATTATTTTTTTAATCCACTCGAATTCCTTCTCTTTATATGGTGGATAAGGTAATTTGATTCTTATCTTTGTTGATTTTTTAAGTACACTTTTTTGATGAGTAAATGTATCAAAACTCTCCTTCCCGTGGTATAAACCCATTCCACTTTCGCCAACTCCTCCAAAAGGCAATCTATTATTCACAATATGGGATAATGTATCATTTACACATCCCCCACCATAATGCAGTTTTTCGATTACTCTATCTACAAAAATATCATTTTCAGAAAAAACATATAACGCTAGTGATTTAGGCCTGTCTCTAAGTTCTTCAATCAAATCCTCTATATTTTCATAATTGAGTACGGGAAGTATTGGCCCAAATATCTCTTCTTTCATAACATCATCATATTCAGACACCATGGACATAAGTGTAGGCTCTATATACAGCTCATCTCTATCACATTCACCACCATAAATTACCTTTACCTCATTTAGGTAATTTATCAAACGATCAAATTGTTTCTCGTTTACTATCCTACCATAATCCAATGATTTTTTTGGATTCTCTCCGTAAAACCTATTTATAACCTTAACCAATTCTTTTTTAAAATCAGATTCTATAGAGGAATGTACATAAACATGATCTGGAGCTAAGCAAGTTTGCCCAGCATTTAAAAACTTCCCCCATACTATTCTCTCCGCTGCAACTTTAATATTTGCATCCTTATGAACTATAGTAGGATTTTTTCCACCAAGTTCTAGTGTAATAGGTGTCAAATTTTCAGATGCTCTGCTCATTATATACTTACCCACTTTTTGGCTTCCTGTAAAAAATATATAATCCACTCCTAGTTCAATAATTTTATCTGTTATCGCATGATCTCCCTTTATAAAATGTATATAATCTTTTTCAAATGTCTCTTCAATCATATGCTCTATCACTTCCGAAACGCTAGGAGTCTCACTAGATGTTTTAATTAGAACTACATTTCCACCAGCTATAGCTCCAATCAGTGGCATTATAGCTAAATTAAATGGGTAATTCCAAGGTGCCATTATAAGAACTACTCCATATGGTTCTCTATAGATAGTAGACTTTGAACCAATTTGGCTTATTGGAGTTCTTACTTTTTTTGGTTTCATCCATTTTCTGAGATTGTTTATTACATAGTTTAATTCTTCTATAACCACTCCTATTTCAGTCATATAGGCTTCTGTTTTCGATTTTTTTAAATCTTTCTTTAGCGCTCGCAATATGGATTCTTCATTTTTTTCAATTGAGAGTTTAAGTTTTTCTAAACTCTCGAGCCTTTTTTCATAACTTCTAGTAATATCTGTTTTGTAATACGTTCTCATTTCACTTAAATACTTCTCTGGTTCTGGATACACGAACAAAACCTCCTTTTTCGGAATCTTCTTTCATTATACCCTTAAATAA
This sequence comes from Tissierellales bacterium, assembly GCA_025210965.1. Taxonomy (NCBI): domain Bacteria; kingdom Bacillati; phylum Bacillota; class Tissierellia; order Tissierellales; species Tissierellales bacterium. The sequence goes on along the minus strand of JAOAQY010000111.1, from coordinate 1,796 downwards.
GTTTTTTCCGAAATTATTTTTATAAGTCATATTTTTTACTTGTTTTTGCCATATACTTTAGAGGTATTATTAATTTATAATAGAAGAGTTACTATTGTCGCATTTCATTTAAGGAGGTATTATTATGCGATCTATCAGAAATTTTGTACAAACACGGCGCAATCTTTTAAATACTATATTTAAAATTTCGCTTCCAGCTATCATCGAAATGGGGCTAAATACTTTAGTTGGTCTAGCTGATACCCTGATGATTAGTTATTTGATTGGCAAGTCTGCACTAGCAGCGGTAGGTTTTGCAAATCAAATAGTATTTACAATCATATTTATATTTACTGCCTTTAACACCGGTGCCACTGCTCTTATTGCGAGAAATTACGGCGAGAAAGATTATGACAGAATGAAAAAAATAGCAGGACAAGCTCTTAGCATCAACTTTTTAATAGGTCTTGTAATAACTGCTCTATCATATCTCTATGCGAAAGATATGTTCAACATTTATGATGTGGATCCAGAAGTAATGGATTTGATCTTAACTTACTTCTATATAGTGGTTATAAGTATGCTTCCAATGTTCCTGTCGTTTTCATTCACTGCCGTTTTAAGAGGTTCTGGCGATACAGTCTCGCCTATGCTAGTAACTGGTATTGCAAATGTACTAAATATAATTGGAAACTACGTATTGATAACAGGTTTTGGACCTTTTCCTAAAATGGGTATTGCCGGCGCGGCATTATCAACTACTATATCTAGAATTATTGCACTAATTATTTATGCATATTTATTGTTTATAAAAGATAGCAAAATGAAAATAAATATACATCACTTGGGTTTATCAAATGATGTATTAGGACCACTTTGGAAATTATCGTATCCAGGAGCATTAGAACAATTTTCTATGCAAGGTTCTTTCCTAGTCTTGGGTATTATAATTTCTCAATTGGATACAAACTCCGAAGCAGCATTTAGAATTTTACTAAATATAGAATCTGTTTCATATATGCCAGCAGTAGGTATATCTATTGCCTCTGCAACACTTGTGGGAAAAGCTTTGGGAGAAAAGGATGTACAAAAAGCCAAAGATACTGGATATCTAACCTGTGGCATGGGTATAATATGGGGTCTGTTCATGAGTCTTATATTCCTTATATTACCTAGCTATGTACTGAGAATTTTTACACCTGATTTGAAACTAATCGCATTGGCAACTCCAGCCCTCATCATTGCTGGCTTTAATAATCCATTTTTAAATTTTATGATAATAATGGGTGGTGTACTTAGAGGTGCTGGTGATACTAAATATGTAATGGCTATAACCAGTCTTAGATTGTGGATAGTATTTCTTCCGTTTGCCTATGCATTTATAATCTTTTTCAATCAAGGAGTTACTGGTTTGTGGCAAGCAGAAATATTGTCATTTTTCATATTCTCAAATATCATGTTGCTTAGATTCAAGAGTGAGAACTGGACTAAGCTTGAAATTAAATAAAATAAAAAATCGCCTTCGGGTGATTTTTTTGTTTTAAAAATTTTTTGTTTAAAAATATTTTACTATAAAATTTTACGCACAAAAAAACTTGCAAAATCATTTGCAAGTTTTAATCTTGAGATCCAGCGACGTCCTACTCTCCCAGGCCGTCTCCAGCCAAGTACCATCAGCGCTAGAGGGCTTAACTTCTGTGTTCGGTATGGATACAGGTGTTGCCCCTCCGCCATTGTCACTAGATTCTCATTTTGAAAGTTTTGAACTTTCAAAACCGCATAAAATACTTCTTAACATCATTTGACTTATTATTGGT
>JAOAQY010000110.1 GCA_025210965.1 Tissierellales bacterium | reverse complement strand
TTATATGTGTCTTATCTTTTATAAATACAAAATAGTCCCGAAAACCATCAATTTTTACTAAATCTACACCGAATTCATTTTTGTATACTTCTAGTAAATAGTACATTACTCGATTGTTATTATCACAAACAACCAAATTATTTACTTCATATTTTACATTATCATTTGTTACAAAGTCGTCCTCTTCAAATCGTCCTCTCAACCTATCACCTATCGGGTTGATATATACTATTGATTTTAACTCGCTGTTTTCTATCTCAAAAAATGCAGGGCAATCGCTATTGTCGTGAGGATCCTTATCTGAAATAGTAATTTCTTTTAAATCATATAATTTTTTAAGCTCTTGCATGCTTTTAACATCTAGTTCTAACGGTTTTCCCTTTGTATCTACATCTAGTTGATATACTTTTATATCGCTTCTATTTTGACTCATTTTCATATTTCTAAGCATTTTATCTCTATATTCAATAATCCCATCAAATCTTTCATCGGTCAATTTGTGCGATTTCAAAATTCCCATTCTAAAAGAAGCCTGTGAGTAATGTTTATTCCCAGTTGGAGATACACTAGAATATGCTGTCACATCACAGTATTCTACATCCCTCTTGGCATGTAAAAACTCTAATTTATTGCTTTCATCTAACATCAAATTTACAACGCTATATTTGTCTACTATTTGAGGAAGCTCGAATGATTCACTAAATTCTAAACGCTCTTTTTGCTCCTCTCTGAAATCTTCATTCTCTGCATCAATCTCTGCTCCAAACCCAACTATTATACTATTTTCATCGTATTCTAGTATTTTATAAACTTTCTTCTCATCCATTCCGCCAATAAATTCGTATTTAGATAGTAATATATCATCTAATACTTTGCCCACAACTATATTTTGGCCCTTTTCAAGATGTTCTCTTATGTCTATAAACATTTTTTCATCAAGGACTCTAACGCTATCGCCAATACCAAAATTATCGTTACTAGCAAATCCTAAAAGCTCTAAATCGCCCTTTCCTCTTATAAAAAATGTTTTCTCTTCAATTTCATCTTCATCGAAAATTTTGTATTCATTTATTTCATCACCTTTGTAGCATATTAAAGCTAAATCATCTAATTTCATATCTGATACATCTATTTTTTCTTTTAAGCACCTAAAATTCTTTTGCTCTCCATATGAATCTATAGTAACTTCTATAACATCATTATTTCTCTCAATATTTTTTACTATTCCAACTGCTTTATTAGAGTATTTAGGTCTTCTAGTAAGATTTTCAAATAATATACTTACTATTTGATCTAATTGATCAGGTGCTCTTACTAAAGTACAGTCAAATTCTGATTCTATATCGTATATTCCCATGACATCTTCCATTTTAAACCTTTTCCATCTTCCGCTTTCTAATACCATGACCATATCCATGTCTTCTAATAAAACCCTGTTTTCATTTTCAATATCTAGATAACATTTTCTAGATAGTCCATTTCCACTTACATTCTCTATACTATTTTCCCCACTATTTATATGGTACTTTTTCAAATTTTTTAAAACTACATGTGCCCTTTCATCTATTTCACCTATACTTTTAGCGTTTCTCTTTGATGTATATATTACTTGACCTGGCTCTAATTTCATCTTTTCTGTTTTAATAAATTTTGAACTATCTTCTAATTTTTTTCCTTTCATATCTTTAGCGTCTAATACGTTAAATTCTTGATTTAAATTTATTTCGGAATCATCTATCAGCTCAGTATCTGCACCATGTTTTTGGGGCATTCCTAGAATACCGCTAAATTTGTTTTCATTATAATCTGCTTCGCTTATAAGTATAAAGTTTTCTGCTGCATATGCGATATCTTCAATAACACTATTTTCTAGACTTTCTTTATCACTTGTTTCAGATCTTTCTGATATGTATTTATCACCAATTGATCTGTCATCATCTGCAAATCCACTACTTGTAGATATAAGTATGGTTGCAATAGCAATGATGCAAATCAATAATTTAGATTTATTTATCATAGTTTGTTCCTCCCCTAATTAAACTAAAAAGGGACTTTGTTCAAAATTCCATTTAAACATAGCTGAAATTCTGCACCCAAATCCCTCTTCAGTTACATATATATTTACTCTATCTGTTTACTATACATTCTTTAAACACTCAGTCGTATTATTTTTTGCTAAAATTTCAAACTAGCTACAAGCGTGCTCTACTCCTCAACGCATCCCAAATTTGATTTATACACACTTCCATCTTCTAGTACTATAGTCATATAGTAGTCTGAATCTTTCTCTAGTTGTTCCTTTGCTCTCACAACTATATAGTTTCCTGCTAATTTTATATCTGTTTTTATCTTAGATTCATCGTTTTCTAGAATTACAGCTTTTATGTTTTCACTATTTGCCTCTGAAGTACATTCTATAATCCAGAATTCTCCATCTTCTAACTCTCTATTTTTGTCCATTTCTTTCACTTTTGTATCGTCGTATTCTAGTGAATCCATCTCTTGGCCTAGTTTTATACCGTATTCGTCAAATGATGAGTCTGATGATTCGAATAGTGGTTTTAGGCTTTTCATATATTTATAGTCCTTTTCGTTAAGCACCATTCTTGTTCCATCTTTGGTGTAAAGTAACAAGCCTTTATCCATAATAAATCCTGCAAAATTAGAATTACCAGTATCGCTTAAATCCTCTAAATCCAAAAACAAATAATCTTCATCTTCATGTATTTTTAGATTATAGGTTTCTCCAGAATTTAACTTCAATACTTTTGAATCATCTGATTCTGTATTATGAAATACAATTCCGAGATCTGTTATTTGAGATATTTCTAAAAATATTACTTTACCTTCATAAACAGTCAATCTACACATTTCAGGAATTTTGTCATCTAAATCAAAATCTTCTATTTCAGAATAATTTACTTCTTCCCCATTGTAGTAAACCTTTATCAAATTCTCATCCGATATTTCAAATTTACCACGCTCTGACATGACTATCTCTTTTGCATTTCTAGATTCTACAAAACCCATTTCAAACATACCATCTTCTATTCCATATAAATCTAATTGTCCATATCCATCAAATGAGCTATTATTTATTATTCTTCCTAAATAACCTTCACTATTGAAATACTCTCTATTTTTTATAACTTGTTCTTCACCGCTAGCTATACTTTTTATTCTCAGCTCATTCCATTTATTATACCAATTCAAATCACTATCTAGTCTTGGAGTCGCTACGACTAGATAATCACCAACTAAATCTTTTTTATCAGCCATTTGTAGTATTTCATATTTCCCTAGTACATGCACAAAATCTATTTTACCTGCATCGTTTAAGTGGATAGTTACAAAATCTTCTCTTGAAAGATCCACTGGTTTACCTTCTCCGAATACGACAGCACCTTCTACTGATTTGTATACCTTAGACACTAAATTTTTGATTTCAACTTCATCATCACTTATTTCAAAATCTCCTGTCTCTAATGTTATATCCAAACCATCTATATTTACTACTTTATACATAGTAGAATCACTATCTACTGGAATGCAAAAACGCTCTACAGATTCTAATATTACACCATTTCTCAGAACCCCATAGTAATCTATCTTTACTATGTCTTCCTCTTGAAAATTGTCAAACAAATCTTGAAGTATTTTTTCATCTGTTTCATTTGCATATACTTTTAAATCCTCTCCATCTGCTGTTATGAAGTGACAAAACTTCTCTTCTTCATCTATATAATTTACTATAACTACAGCTGTCTGTTTATCGCCTCTTTTAACACTAGCTTTTGCCACCTCAGCATAATAATCATTATCCCCAGCCATTTTTAGTAATCTCAGTTCGATATCTTTATTATACGATTTCAATAAACTTTGTATTGAGTACGTTCTATCATTATATTTGAATCTGTAAGGTATATCATATACTCTATCGTTTTCATCAACAAATTGTTCATCATCAGAAATATGACCCTTTACTCCATCTCCTACAATGTTTAGATATACTATTGAAGTTATTTTTCCGTCGTTTTCTTCAAAAAATGCCAAGTGCTCACTTCCTGTATATAAATAATCTTCAACTAAATCAAGCTCTTCTAGCGAATAATTTGCTCTAAGCTCATCCATATTTTTCACATCTAATTCTAAAGGTTTTCCATCAGTAAATATATCGGTCTTATACATTTTTAGATTTTCAAATTTTTGTTCAAAGTCTACGCATCTTCTGCTATCATAGTCAGATATCTCTCCTTCTACATAGCTCTCATCCATTCTATTTATTCCTATCATAGCCAATTCAACTGATTTGTATGAAAATTTCATTTTTCCACTTGGAGAATAACTAGAATAATTTGAAAAATCAGGTCTTTTACAATGTATGAATGCTATTTTACCATCTCCATCTAATAGAACATTCACATTTTTTACATCCTCTATTCCCTTTTCTATTTTAAATACTTCGCTTAGTTCAATTTTTTCTCTCTGTTCTGATGTAAACTCTTCATCGGATGCATCTATTGATGCTCCAAATCCAAATGTTATACTATTTTCATCATAATCAAGTATCCTATAAATTTTTTCTTCGTCTATGTCGCCAATAAATTTGTAGTCGAGAAGAATATTATCATTCAATATTTTCACATATGCGACTCTATGTCCCTTTTTTATATTCTCATTTATATCGTCAAATGTTTTTCCGTCAAAAACCACAAAATCTTTCCTCTTTCCATCATAATCTTCATAGTCAAATTCTAATAGTTTTAAATAGCCTTCATCTTCAATAAATACTACTTTTTCCTCTATATTATCTCTGTCACAATTTTCATATGATAGCATAGCTTCGTCATTATAGTATGCTAATATCATATCGCCAAGTTCGATATTCGATATATCTATCTTGTCTTTATAGCATTTGAGCTTCTTTATATCTCCGCTAATATCCAAACTCAATTCAGTAAAACCATTTCTCTCTTCAATATCAACGACCACTCCGATTGCTCTTTTTGAATAATCCTTCTTTTTTTCAATATCTTTAAATAATAAACTCACAATTTTATTATTTTCAATAGGATCTCTCACTAGTATGCATTCAAATTCTGATTCTAAATCATAAGTATTTAAAACATTCTTCATGTCAAATACTTTCCACGACTCATCTTCTAATACCATGACTTTTTCTAAATCCTCTAAATCAATAAACTCTTCATCTATTCTCAAGTAGTATTTTTCTGAAAAACCTTCTCCAAATACTTTCTTTATCTCATTTTCACCTGAATTTATTATATATGTCTCTGGTTTTTTCAATACTACAGATGTGTTTTCAGATAACCCATAAGTATCTCTTCTATAATAATTATCTGTGTATATTATTTGACCTGGTTCTATTTTTACACTTTCTTGAGTCACATTTTCACAATTATCTACTAAGGCTTTCTCCTTCATATAATCTGCATTTAAGACATATGTGTTTTCTCCATACTCAAAACTCACCTTATAATCTTCTTCATCTAAAGGATAGCTTTCCTCCCCCCAAATGACCTCTGCTTCATGATTTTCATAATCAACTGAACTTACTACAACAACTCTTTTGCAATTTTCAGTTATGATCTTTAATTTACCTTCTTTAGAATTCTGATTTACATATTCTTTTGCAGATAAAAGAGTTAAATTTTCATCCTCTTTTAAAAATCTTCCAATATACTCTTTGTCTCCATCTAGTTCCATATCTGCATCATTTAAGTTTATTTCTACATCCGTTTCATCGTCAAAATCAACCTTTGCATCGTTACCAGATATTTCAAATTCACTAAATTTCTTATTTAAGATAATAACAGAATTTGAACCTACTACTGGCTTCTCTTCTAACCTCCTCATATATTCATAAATATCTTCCTTCTTTGCACTATTATAATATTTTAAAATACCGTCTATATTTCCTTCATCATCTATAAATAAGTACATCGGAGTATTTCTTAAATCCTCAAACAGATCATCCATATCGTAGTCTGAATATACTTCTAAAAATTTATCACCCAGTTTTAAACTAAAATAATTTTCATACGCATTATTTAAATCCGAGTCATATTCATCATAATCTTCCGCTCCATATCCAAATATCCACTCGTCTTCTACCTTATCTGATAGATAGTATATGCCACAATCTTTCTCGCCTACTACCTTTTCTATAGCTACCAACTCTGCTCCTTCATGAAGCTCATCTTTTAGATAAAATTTGTATCTATCATCTTCAAGGATTCTTCTCGTATCCAAATCGCTCAAGTAGTCTATCAACTCTTTATTTGAAATAAATAATTCATTTTTCCTCATTGAAAAGCCATCTTGCATTTTAGTTTCAATAGTATCATCATCAAAATCCCATACTTCCCCATAATACACATGCTCCGCACCGCTCTTGTCTCCAACTACATAGTCGCTCTTTATGACACCTCTCGGTATCATCTCTTCTGCAAAAGCCACATTTCCAAGTAGCACTACAGAAATTATAGCCAAAACCCACATCGATAACTTGAATTTATCTCTTCTTATCATCTCTTTACATCCCCCATTCATTAATTATGTTAAAAATTCCCTGCAATTAATTATACTATCTTGTTTTATGTGTGTAAATTAGATGTGTGAAATTAATTTTATTATTTGTATGTATATGTGAACGCATTTATATAACATAGGCTGTCAGATTTGATTTCAAAAAAAGTCATAACCTATTTTTTTCAGGCTATGACTTATATTTAAATATCAAAATGTTTATACCAATTACTCAATTTACTTATCTAATTTTTCAAAACACCAATTACTTTTCCATTTACAATAAGTTCATCTGCCTTAACCATTATAGGTTCATAGTTCTTGTTTTCTGGCATCAACAATATATTCTCGCCCATAGGCACATATCTTTTCATAGTAGCTTCTTCATTAACTACTCCTATTACGATATCTCTATTCTCAGCAATTGCTTGTTTTCTTACTAATACATAATCTTTTGGCCTTATGCCAACGTCTATCATAGAATCACCTTTTACTTTCAGCAAAAAGCAGTTTTCATACAACTTTATGAATTTTCTAGGCAATTCTATCGATTCTTGCCACTCTTGCTGAGCAGATTTCAAATATCCCGCTGCAACTTCACCCAATACTTCTATTTTTTGTGTTGTAAAACCATCTATTTCTTCACCTTTTACCATCAACTTGCATAATTTACCTAATTCATCATAATTCATTTCTATTTCAGATTTATTTGATAAATCAAAGTAAATTCTGTTTTGATTGAATGTTTCATTCTCTCTATATCTTGGGAGTTCCTCTATCTCTACAATTTCAGACCCTTCTCTTTTATACATTTTAGTTTCTATACCATTTGTAGCAAATCCATATGGAACATTTTCCTCTGCATTCATATAACTTCTCAATTGTTTTATCGCATCTATCAACGGCTTCTTTTCTGATTTAATTTCACCTATTATCCATAATGAATCAGAACAGTGTTTTTTGATAGCTACGTCCGCATAACCTGTTTTTGAAAAATTCTGCACCCTATACTCTATGCTCATATCTTCATATTTGTACCCAAGTTTTGAGTGTAGTTCTTGTATCGCCCACTGTCTAACGATCTCCTCTTCACCATATATATCTGATATTTTGTCTCTAAATTTAAAATTTTTTATTCCAATATGGTCTACTCGCTCGAATATACTTATTTCTTTACTCTTTATCCATTCGCTATCTATGTCTTTAATAAACTTTGATTCCTGCCCTGAATAAGTCATATATAATTTTTCCTTAGCTCTCGTCATGGATACATACAATAGCCTTCTCTCCATTGATTCTTCATCTATTCCATTACTTTTACTTTTATATGGTACTATTCCATCTTTCAATCCAGAAACAAAAATTATTTTAAACTCAAGTCCTTTAACAGCATGCATAGTCATAAGTTTTACTGTATTTGATTTGAAATTTGGATCTTTTTTATCTACTATCTCACATGGTACTCTAGCTTCTGCAAAGCTATTCTCAATATTTTTCAGCTGTGATTTCGTTCTTGCAACCACACATATCTCACTATATGAATTCTTTTCGGCTAATTTGTATATTGCATCTGATATAAATTTATTTTCATCTTCATCACTAGAAAAGCCTTTAACTATAGGGAAATCGCCATGCCTGTTTATGGATGATGGCTTTACATAATTTTCATTGCTTATTGTATCTAAATCTTTTTCAACCAAACTATATGCAGCTTGTGCAATTTCATATGTCGTCCGATAATTTTTATCCAATACTTTAGCTCTTCCTGCCATTGAAAATCCGATACTTTTGAATGAATTATATGATAACCACGATTGATCGTATATACTTTGAGCAGTATCCGCTATAAAATATATGCTAGAATAATCCTTCGTATCATCATAAATATTTTTTATTATTTCCAATTGCACCCTAGATAAGTCTTGACTTTCATCTATTACTATATGGGTATACTTTATTGGATTCAATTCTCCGCTTTCAAGTGCGCTCAATACAACTAATGGTTTATCTTTGAAACCATATGCACCTTCCTTCTCTATAATTTGATTGTAATGTATTAATATTTCAAATATAGCTTTACGCCTATCGGATTCTTTGTGCAAATTATATGTATTTTCTCCCGCTTTTTTTGTAGTTCTACCTTTGCGAGCAATAGTTGAATATATCTCCCAGTTGTCATATCTACAAGCTCTAATCCAATCTAATTCGCTCTTAATAAATGTAAAATCATCTAGTATCTTTTCATCTGGATAATCATCTCTAACTTTGTGTATTGCTCTTTTGATATACTCATTTTCATTCACATACGTCTTTATTTTTATATCTCTTTTTTTCATTAGCTGTTTAAAAAGACCGTATATCAAACTATCTATACCTTTTATTTCTATCTTTCTATCTGGATCTACCTTAAGTATACTTTTATACAATTCTTCGTCTTTTACTGAATCATAAATATGCTGTACATAGTTTACTAACATTTTTGCATAGGTTACAAACAATATTCCATCTGAGTGCTCACTACAATAATTGTTAATAAGTAAAGGAATTTTATAAACCGCCACAGTAGTTTTACCACTACCGGCCACACCTTTTATCAATACCTGTCCATTTGGCTCACTTTGTATAATTTTCCTCTGCTCCGGATTTAATCTCATCATTCCACCTCTTTAGTATATATTCACTTCTTTTCTTTTACATCAATTAATTGTTTTTGTCAAGTGATATTATTCAATAAATACAAATTATATCCCAATTGCGACAGTTATTTGTCCTATTAAAAGTGGTACCATATAAATGTAAATCAAAATACCATAAGAAAAGAGGGGTTTCTATGAAACATGAATGGAGAAAAGCTGAAAAAAATATATACATACCAAAATCAAAGCCAACTTTAATTGAATTACCTGAACAAAAATTTTTCATGATAGATGGCAGTGGTGATCCTAATGGTGAACTATTTGCAAAACACATAGAGGTACTATATGCCCTTTCATATGCTATCAGAATGATGCCAAAAAGTGGTTTTACTCCAGATGGTTACTTCGAATACACGGTATATCCTCTTGAAGGCATTTGGGATATTTCCGATGATGGCAAATCTGATGATGTTTTAGATAAGTCAAAGCTTATATACACTTTGATGATTAGACAGCCTGATTTTGTAACTCAAGAACTATTTGAAAAAGCTCTATCTATTGTTAAAAAAAAGAAAAAATCACTCGAGTTTTTAGATAAAGTACGCTTAAGTACAATGTGCGATGGTCTTTCAGTTCAAATGCTCCATCTAGGATCGTATGATAATGAGCCTGAAAGTTTTAGTGCAATGAAGTTATTTATAGAAGAACATAATTTGGAAATTCTAACGATGAAACATAGAGAGATATACTTAAACGATGCTAGAAAAACCATTCCAGAAAAATTAAAGACAACTCTGCGATATAGAGTTAAAAAATTATAGCCAAAAACTCTCCAACAAATTACAATTAATTTGTTGGAGAGTCTAAGTATATTGATATAATCTTTGCATGTGTTATAATTGTGATAGCTTACATAAGATGTCACAATTAAATTTTTTAAAGGAGGAATTATTTTTTGAACTTTGAAATGATTTCAATAGATATAGAAAACCTGAATCATGCACAAATATACACTAGATTATTCCACCCTCAAAATCAATTGTTGCTTGGAATTGGAGAAACTTATGGAGGAGATGGCGATGTATCTTTGGACAAAAGTCAAATAGATATATTGATTTCAATATTACAAAAAGCAGTAAGTTTAGCAGAAAATAATAAAGAAAATTGGGTTAAATTAGGACATATATTATCTAATAATGGAGATGGTGAACAAATACATTTATTTGTTTATCTTCACAAAAAATATGTCGTTATAGGATTATCCGAAACATCTTATTTATCGCAAAAAACACATTGCGGAATAAAAATATTTTTGCCAAAAAACAAGGCGGTAAAATATATAGATATTTTAGAAGATGTCAAGTCCAACTACGCGTGATTAAGTCGTCTTCCCCACAAACTACCCAACATCATTATACTAAACGCAAATACCAATATGAAACTCGGTGATATATAGTCACCTGCAAGACCTGAAAACAATCTAGCAATCAGCGCAGCACTCGCCTGTATAGTTCCCATAGTTCCAAAAAATCTGCCCATTTTATCCTTTTGTATCAACTTTTGCTGAAGCGATATCGAACCAATGCCCATTATTGGCATTGATATTCCTTGTATCATAAATAGCAAACTAAGGATTATCATATTTGGCATAAATGCTAATAAGAAATATCCTAAGTAGATAATTCCATAAATGACATATCCCAAAATAAATAATCCTACATCATCAGTTCTCTTTTTTAGCCAAGGTGTGAGTATAGAACCTATTAGTCCTCCAAGCGTCATCAGTGAAAGCGAGCCTCCATAAAATACAGGATCAAATCCCAGTACATCAGTTACATAACCTGGCATTATTGCTGGAACCAATCCAAATGCAAAGCTCATTATGAGTGTCATGCCTATTATGGTTTTCAGTGATATATTTTCTTTTAGTATATCAAGTGTTACTTTTACATTGTCTTTGAAACTAGTTTTTATATTATTTGCTATGAATTCGGACTTGTATTTCATGCTTAGTATCATAATTCCTGCAACTAAAAAGCTAAGTCCATCTATCATTATTGCATTTTCTAATGATA
>JAOAQY010000109.1 GCA_025210965.1 Tissierellales bacterium | reverse complement strand
TTTTTATATCAAGAGATAGCGTTTGGTAAAATTCTAATAATATATTTGATCATAACCATGATATCGTTAGTGTTTATGAACAAGTATATTAATGAAATGAAAATTAGTGAAAATGCAAAGAAGATTGAAGAATTAAAAGTTAAATAATCGCGGTTGACCGCTCTGGTTTCTTGGAGTACAATAATTTATATAATGCGTTAATATTTTATGAATCTAGGAGAATATAATGACTAAAATTATTGAAGTGAAAAACTTATCAAAACATTATTTTGCTGAGGACGTTGTCATTAAAGCAGTTGATGATATCAGCTTTTCAATAGAAAAAGAAGAAGTTGTAGCAATAATTGGCAAATCAGGTTCAGGAAAGTCGACACTATTGAATATGCTTAGCGGACTAGACACTAATACTTCCGGAGAAGTTTTAGTTGAAGGCTTAGACATAAATCAAATGAACGATGCAGATAGGACGAAGTTTAGAAGAACAAGAATAGGGTTTGTTTTTCAATTTTTTAATTTAGTGCCAACGCTTACTGTATGGGAGAATGTCATACTCACGCTAGGGCTAAATGGCAATGCGCCAGAAGATGGTTTTATAAAAGAAATAATTGCGGATTTAGGATTGAAAGATAAAGTTGATATGTATCCAAATCAATTATCTGGTGGCGAACAACAAAGAGTTGCAATTGCAAGGGCATTATCAACAAAACCAGCTATAATTCTAGCTGACGAGCCAACTGGAAATTTAGATTCTAAAATGAGCTTTGAAGTTATGGATATGTTGACAAAATTTACTAAAAAGTATAGACAAACACTAGTTATAGTTACCCATGATGATGACATTGCAAAGATGACAAACCGAGTATTGGTAATGGCGGATGGCAAGGTTGTAGATGGTGAGCTGATATGATTAAGAGAATTGTATTTAAAAATATTATTCGAGATAAAGCTAAGTCATCCTTGATTATCAGCACGATTTTTATAGCTACATTTTTGATAACTATAATATCAATTGTAGGAACATCCATAGTTGATATCAATAAACAAAATATACTTTCGTCAAATATGAATTATCATATGAGAGTGATAGATACGAATTACGAGCAGATCGATGAATTTTCAAAGGACGAAAATGTTGAGGCATTGATGGTTACTACCAATTTTGCGAAAATCTATGATGAACGGACTAATGTATACCTTGTGTACAATGAAAACTTAGTCGATGAAGTAACTGAGTTATCGTATATTCAAGGCTCATATCCTATTAGCGAAAATGAAATTTCTGGTACTAAATTTCTATTTGAAGCCTTTGATGTAGAAGCTAAAATTGGTGAGAAAATAAATATTCCATTTAGGATAAATAATGAGGGGAAAGTTATTGAAAAAGAATTTGTAATAAGTGGCGTGTTTGACAATAAGGTTGACGACGGAACAGATTATAAGCTTAGCCGAGGTTCGTATTCTTTTATGGTATCAAGGAAATTGGTTATGTCAAATTCGGAGAATAATATCAATGGTTTCACAGCATTTATCAGATTAAGAAATAGTGGAAACTATAATGAGCTAAATGAGAATATAGAATTATTAGCAAATAAACACAATATAGAAAGTGATGATGTTTTTAAAAATATTGAATATATGAAAGTTATTTCTGATTCAACATATCAAACGAAATTGGCAAAGGGTCTAATTTCTATATTGCTTGTACTCTTTAGTGGCTTAGTTTTGTACTCGGTGTATTCGGCATTATTGTTTTTAAATATTCAAAATGTAGGTAGACTGAGAATATTAGGAGCAAATATAAATCAGGTCAAGAAAATATTGTATATTGAAAATGGCATACTCTCACTTATTGGAATCATAAGCGGATTAATTATTGGTCAGCTAATTGCGTATATTTGTGTAAAATACTTGAATGCAAATTATTCACTATTGGAATTTGATTATAAAGGACTGCCAATTTTGACAGTGAAAATATTCATAACAATGATATTAGCAACATTTGTATGTACACAACCAGTAGTAAAAAGGATGATTAAGTTTTCTCCAATTGAAGCATTTAGCTATAGAGTAGAAGAAGTAAAGCTGTTAAAACGCAGAGCTTCTCATAGAAAAATTAGTATAGCGACACTAGCAAAAATTGACTTAAAACAAAATATAAAGAATATAAAAATTTCAGTTATTGTGATGGCGGTTAGCGGTGCTTTATTTATTGCAAGTACAGGTTTGCTATCGAGTGTTGATGTTAATTCTATTGTTAAAGATACAATATTTTATGGCGATTTTCAAGTATCGCTAAACTATTCGGTAGACGACAAAGAGTATCCAGCTAATAACTTAAATATAAGGCAAAAAAATAATGAGATAGATGTGTACTTAAATGAGATAAAAGATATTCAAGGAGTTTCGAAAATAAAAGAAATTTATTTATCCTTGGGAAATGTTTTGTATAAGGATACATTATTTGATGAAAAACGTGTCGCAATTGGAACTTTTGACGAATTTGACGTTCAGGAACTACAAAGAGAACTAGAACTTGGAGATATTGATTATGACACTATGGTAAAAGAAAATGGGATTATTTATGCATATGGTCATGCATTTGAAAAGAATGGATTTGAAATTGGAGACGAGTTTGTAGTGGAGTTTTTAGTTGACGATGAAAAAGTTCCAGTTAATGTAAAATTACTTGCGAGTACAAATAGTTTAGGTTATGGGACATTTTTGATTGCTGAAAAGACAATGAAAGAAATTTTTGGAGAATCATCTGCTCTTTATGGGATATCTGTATATTCTAGTGATAATCAATACAATCAAACGAAACAACGATTATACGAACTTACAAAAGATAAATCAAATATTTCACTGTATTCAAGAGATGAAGAAATTCAATATGCTAATAAAACTCTAGCGACTATAAAATATCCTATCTTAATATTGTGTGTGATTATTGGAATGATAGCACTTATAACAATCATAAATACTATGGTTATATCCATTATTAGAAGACTCAAAGAAATTGAGCTTTATAGGTGTATTGGAATGACAAAGAGGCAGTTATTTTTGATGCTAAGCATCAATATTAGTTTTATTGTTGCGAGTGCGTTTGTTATTTCTATAGCTGTAGGGAATTTATTAGGATACGCACTTGTCAGCTATGCAAAATCAAATTATTGGATTGGAATAGTATCTTATAATATTCCTGCTATGTCAATATTGACTCTAGCTATGACTCAGATATTGATGACGCTACTACTTACAATACTTATGATTCGTTTCATATATAGAAATAAGTTGGATATTAAGCTTTAAGTGGTTAGAATTTTTCGGTATTTTAACCTCGGCTACAAGTTTTTTGATTTAAGTAGTTTATGTAATGTATATTTTTAGTTAATCAATAATAAGGAACATCTGTTTTCATAAAAAAACGATGTTCCTTATTATATATTCTCACTTTTTAGTTAAGATTTGTCCTCTAGCTAACTTCATAGCATGTTTTTTCTACTGGCTTTTCTTTTGTCTTCGTAAAAGCTATCACAGAGATTATAATGATTCCAGCACTTACTAGATTCAGCGGATTTAAAGTTTCACCTAGAATCACAGTTGCCATAGCTATGGAGAATACTGGAACTAGGTTTATAAATAGTGCA
>JAOAQY010000108.1 GCA_025210965.1 Tissierellales bacterium | reverse complement strand
GTCAAGTCTTTTTTATTCTATTTCCAATCCCATACATATAGAACTATAAAATTTGCCTTCAACAATAAAATCTCTCGATATAATTCCTTCTTCTATAAAACCTAGCTTTTTATAAAGTTCTATTCCTTTAAGATTATCTTCTCTAACCCTAAGATTTATCTTTTTTATCACATCATTTTTTTTAGCCCAATCTATTAAATATTCTATTAATAATCTCCCAATTCCATTTCCCCAATATTCTTTAAGTACACTAACTCCAAATTCACCAGTATGTTTGATTCTCGTTCTTCCTCCACCTGAAAAATTTAAATTTCCAGCTATTTTCCCATCAACCTCTGCTATTATAAACAGGCTATTATCGGATTTCAATATGCTTTCCAAGTAGCTCTCTTCGTTCTCTACACTTACATTGAATTCATTTTCTCCAAATGTCAAAAAATCAGATTCTCCACCTATTTTATTAACATAATCTATTATATTTTTGGCATCAGATATATCAGCTTTTCTTATAATCAAACTATCTAAATTGAATTCCATTTTCTTTCCACCTCGCTTTTTTACATATAATCTTATTCAATTCACTATGTATTGTCAATAATCAAATTATTTACTAGGTTTTGATGTATTATTTTGAGGGTATTTAAGATATGTATCTAAAATAATATACTTAAAGGAGTGGTTATATGCCTTATGAATGTAAAGTAGTAGAAAAAGAAGCTCAAAGTGTACTATCTATAAGAACTAGAAGTGCAGTTAAAGATCTGCCCGAAGTTCTTGGCAAAGCTTATGGTAAAATTTTTAATTATATAACTCAGCTTCACGAAGAACCATCAGGACCTCCATTTGTAGCATATTATAATATGGATATGGATGATTTGGATATTGAAATTGGCTTTCCAGTAAACATTCCATTGCCCCCTAGCCAAGATATAAAATGTAATGAAATATTAGCAGGTGACTATTTAGAAACAATGTATACAGGAGCTTACAACAATATTGAAGCAGCTTATAATGACTTGATGAAATATATGGATGATAATAATTTGCAGTGGGATGGTGTTTCTTATGAGTTTTATTTAAACGACCCTGCTGAAACTCCTCCCGAAGAACTTCAAACTGACATACTTATATCCCTTAAATAATCAAAAAGAAACATCGAATATGATAATTTTCGATGTTTCTTTTTTTATTTTCAAAATTGTTGACAGGCGTCATTCTTTTTATGTCTAATTTCATGTTACATTATCTCTGCTAGCAATAAGAAAAGGAGAAATTTTTATGAATAATTTTTTATCATCACTAATAGGTGTATTTATTTCTATAATGATTCTTTTTAATGGAACATTATCTAAACATATTGGTAATTCGACTACAACTGTTATATTTCATTTGCTTGGATGTTCTATACTTCTTGTAATAATGATTATCTCGAAGTCTAAAATTAATTTAAAGAAAAAATTCCCAATCTATCTTTTGTTATCTGGTGCTATAGGTATTTTGCCCATATATTTCAACAACATTGGTTTTGCAGTTCTTGGATTATCTATTCCGATTGCACTAAGCCTTTTGGGTCAATCTATAACTTCGATAATAATAGATCATTTTGGATTATTTGAAATGGAAATTATCAGATTTGATAGGAGAAAAATCGTTGGATTGATAATAATAAGTTTTGGCATAATTATAATGACTGTTTTTTAAGGAGGTATTTTATGATTTTATTTGCTATAATTGTTTCACTACTAGCTGGAGTATTTATCGTTCTATCTAGAATCTTAGGCGCAACTTTATCTATGCATACAGGATTGATACAAGGTTCTTTCATCCATTATTCAATGGGACTTTTAACATCTATACTCTTTTTTATATTTTCTATTCCTTCAATTGGAAATATAAAAAGCGAACTTCCTTTAGTTCCAATTTGGGCATATTTTGGTGGTGCAGCAGGTATATTTGTCGTTTTGCTATCAAATTATATTACACACAAGATTTCTGCATTTTACCTTACTCTTCTAATATTTATTGGACAAATATTTTCTGGCAGTTTAATAGATTACTTCACTTTAAATGAGTTCTCTATAGGCAAAATAATAGGAGGTCTATTAGTATTATTTGGTCTAACCTATAATCTATGGATTGATAGAATAAATGAAAAGCTTGCTACTAATTAGCAAGCTTTTCTCTTTCTCTATTTTGAATAATAGTAGCAAAAATTATAAATCCAATCCCCACTGCATGAAATACAGTAAATGGTTCTCCTAAAACTATTATTCCTAAAACCAATGCAGTTACTGGATCTAAGTAACTCATAACACCAACTGTTTGTATTTTTACTTTGGGAATATTGCCGAAATAAAGTGCATACGGTATAGCTGTGTGTACTATTCCTATCAACAGGATAAAAATAAAATCTTTAGTATCACTTACAACTAACATCTGTCTTCCATAAACCAATGGCAGCAATATCAGACAAGCTATCCCCATCTGCAAAAGTGTTTTATTTATAGAATCTAAATCTTCTATTTGCTTATTTAGTACCATTACTATGGCATAAAACACAGCTGCAGTTAATCCATAAATAATTCCCACTATACTTCCACTCCCAGTATGTGAACTATCATTTTGCAATAATATTAAAACTAGACCACTGATTGCTATAAGTATTGAAACCACTTCTTTACCACTGATTTTTTCTCTTAAAAATACTATTCCCAAAATTACTGCTACTATAGGCGCCATATAATAGCTCAAAATAGCATTCGTTATACTAGTGTATTTAAATGCCTCAAATAGAAGTATCCAATTAATTCCTAGAGCTATTCCTGAAAAAATTAATATAATTATGTCTTTTTTCCTAACTTTTCCTATCCTATTTTTAAGAAAAAATTTTAATAATATAAAAGTAATTGTTGCAACCAGTGCTCTGACAAATGCTATTTCAATCGCTGGAAGTTTTATATTTTTTACAAACAAACCTAAACTTCCCCATAACACCATTGAAAAAACAATAGCAAATTTTTCTTTCATAAAAACTACACCACCTCAAATATTTTAATTTGAATATTTTAACACAGAACTATAATCACATCAAGTTTTGATATATATTTATCCATTTATCATTATATTATCTCTTCCTCCTCTTTTTGCTTTGTATAGTCTATTGTCCGCGCCCTCTATAATTTCTTCAATAGATGAACTATCACCACTTATTTCAGAAGCATCATATACTCCTGCACTAAACGTAAAACAAATATCTTTATCAGAATATCTAAAACAACTTTGCCTAACTCTATTTAATATTCGTTCTACTACCATTGCTGCTTTAGATGTTTTCGTATTTGGAAATACAACTATAAATTCCTCCCCGCCGTAACGACCTAACAAATCATAATCTCTAATCATATTTTGTATCAATTTAGTAAACTCTTTTAGTACATGATCCCCGCCTATATGACCATAATTATCATTTATCTTCTTAAAATAATCTATATCTATTATTGCTACCGAAAAATTATTGCCTGTTCGTTTATACTCTGAATACATTTTTCTCAATCGGTCAAATATATATCTCCTGTTGTAAATACCAGTAAGTCCATCTCTTATGGCCATTTCTTCTATTTGATTTTGTAGTTTTTTCTTCTCTGTTATGTCTGTATGTGTTCCAAACATCTCTATTGGTTTTCCATCTTCACTCCACTTCATAACTCGTCCTCTATCTAGTATCCAAATCCAATTTCCATTTTTATGTTTCATTCTTCCCTCAAAATCATAGTTTGGAGTTTCACCTCTAAAATGTTTTTGTAAAAGCTCATTTGACCTCTTTAAATCTTCTTTATTTGCATATTTTATCCAAGTCTCTATAGTTATTGGCTCAAGCTCTTCAAGCGTATAGCCTATAATTTCTGCCCATCTTTCATTGAATCTCACAGTTCCATTTGGGATATTCCACTCCCATGTTCCCATGTGAGTTCCCTCTATTATGTGTTCTAATCTCTGCTTTTGAATTTCTAATTCTTTATTCAATTTTATCTCTTCGCTTATATCATTCATTACTGTCAAAATTTTCTTTATTCCTTCAACTTCAATTATTTCTCCCGAAAATATACCTACAAGTTCTTGTTTTTCTTTTACCAAAAATTCTAGCCGCGCATTTTTGATTGTTTTTCTTCGCTTAATTAAACCTATTAATCTAAAATCAGAACCATCTAGTGAAGTTATACCTATTTCTTTTGGAGTTTTTCCTATAACATCATCTCTTTTGTAATGCATTTTTGATAAAAATGCCTGATTTACATCAAGAAACACTTCTCTTTCATAATCGTTTATTGCCATGGGCTCTGGATTATAATCAAACAATATCTTAAATTGATTTAATGCTAACTTTAGATTGTCTTGATACATTTTTTTTTCATAGACAGTTGAAATTATTCCCGATATTATTTTAAGCATTTCAAATTCTTTTTCTATCCATTTTCTGTTTTTAAAACACTCATCAAACCCTATAAAACCTTTGTATTTTTTATTTATATATATAGGATATATAACTAGTGATTTTATATTTTGGTTATTTAAAAACTCCCTTAAATCTTCGTCAAGATTGTCTATCTCCTCATAGCATAACATTCCTTTTTCTATTAATTCTTCTCTCCAATTTGGAAATTGTTTATAACCTATATTTTGCAACTTATATATCTCAGATTCTACTCCATTTGCACACCATTCATAAGTATTGCTTGTAGTTTCACCATCATCACTATCAATAAAAATATAGACCCTACTAACGGAAAAATAATTTCCAATAAGCTCAAGTGTTTCTTTAATTTGCAAATCAAATGAATCTGATGAAATAAATTTCATAGCAATCTCTGACAATATCTTTATATTCTTCATTTTCTTCATCCTCACCTCAGTTAATCTAGTTATTTTGTACCCTAATCTAGATAATTAGAACAAAAAAGATATTTGACATATGCCCAAAACATGTTATAATGTAAATATAAAGAGCATATGCCCGTAACTTATTACTTGAAAATTCATTTAGGAGGTAATTTTATGCCACGATTTGATGGAACAGGACCTATGGGACAAGGAACTATGACAGGAAGAGGACTCGGTACGTGTACAGGGAATTCAAAATCTGCTAATGAACTAGATTTTGGTTGCAGAAACGGAAGAGGATTTAAAAAAGGTAATAGATTTTGCCGTCGTAATATTTCTAATAATAACTTTAATAATCCTTTGTTATCAGAAATTAAAGAACTAAAAGGAAAAATTGAATCACTAGAAGCAAAAGTTAAATAAAAAATAGTGATAGCTCAAATAAACATTTATTTGAGCTATCACTATTTTTTAGATTTATTCATCTTTGTATTTTTGAGATATATCATAAAACTGATTACTTATATCTAAAAAAACATCTACCAATGAAGGGTCAAATTGACTATTACTTCCTTGCCTTATCATTTCGACTGCTTCTTCATGAGAAAATGCAGGTTTATAAACTCTTTTACTTATCAGCGCATCGTAAACATCCGCAATTGCCATTATTCTGCCAGCTAGTGGAATATCTGATTTTGAAAGTCCCTCTGGATAACCTTTTCCATCCCATCTTTCATGATGATATTTCGAAAATTCCATAGCATATTTTAAAAATGATTTTTCTCCTAAATTCTGCGAAGCTTCTTCCAAAACTTTTAGACCCAAGACTGTATGTTTTTTCATCTCATCAAACTCTCCACTAGTTAATCGTCCAGGTTTAAGTAAAATTTCATCTCTTATCCCAATTTTACCTATGTCATGGAGTGGAGCTGAACTATAATATTTTTCAATTACATCTTTTGTAATAAACTCTTTATATTCATTCAATGTGCTCAATTTTGTTGCCATAACTTTCACATAATTTTTAGTGCGCTTTATATGTCCGCCAGTTTCTGGATCCCTATATTCTGCCAAGGTAGCAAAGGCATCTATCATAGCTTCCTGAGTCAATTCAATCTCTCTAGTTCTCTCCTTAACACGCTCTTCTAATATTTCATTTTGATTCAAAAGTTCTTTTCTAGCTCTCTCAAGTAACAGATGAGTTTTGACTCTTGCTTGCACTTCTATACTCTCAAAGGGTTTTGTTATATAATCCACTGCTCCAGCTTCAAATCCTTTTGCCTTGCTTCCAACATCTGTAATAGCAGTTAAAAATATTATTGGTATATCTCTCGTTGTCTCATCTTTTTTAAGTTTCTTACAAACTGTATAACCATCCAAATCCGGCATCATTATGTCCAATAAAATCAAATCAGGTTTTTCGAGTTCAACACACTCTAATGCAGAACTTCCATCCATGGCCACTGACAGTTCATACTTATCCTCCAATGTTTCAACTAAAATATCTATATTCATTTCAGTATCATCTACTATCAGTACTTTACAATCTGTCAAAGTTTTTTCCATACTATGCCTCCCTTAGTTTTTCTTCCAATTGATCACATAGAACAAGAGCATCTTTGTATCTATAGCGCTCTAACATATTACCTAATTTACTAACATCTTCTGCCATATATTCTGGCCAAATAAATGATTTGCACTTTTTAGCAAACTCTTTGCATTCCCTAGTCTTCCTTTTTTCAATAAATATTCTATATCTTGAAATCAAATCATCCATTTGTTTGGCACTTCTAATATCAGAAGTTTTTTCGTCTTCAGAATCTTTTTCCATTATGTCATCTAAATCTCTTATTAACTTGTTATATACCGATTTTAACTCAGGTATCTTTTTAAATAAAGTTTTGTCATTTTTATGATCTTTCAATGTATTTTCAAAATCCAAAACCAGCTCAAAAATTCTTGTTGCTCCTATATTCCCCGTCACGCCTTTAAGCGTATGTGTCAAATATTCAGCTTTTTCATAGTCTTTTTTAACTATAGCATGCTCTATATTATCAACAGAAAATGCTTCTTCTTCTACAAACCTCTTTAGTAATCTAATATAAGTCTTTTTTTTGCCCATAACCCTATCACATCCAGCTTTTGCATCAAGTCCATCTACATGCAATAAATGCTCTAAATTACAAGGTTCTTTTAAATCTTCCAAGTTTTCATTCACCACAACTTGACTGATATTTGACCATTTTTTTATTATTTCAAATAAATGCTCTGGATTTATAGGCTTTGATAAATGATCATTCATCCCTGCTAAACTGCATTTTTCTTTATCCTCTTCCATCGCATTAGCGGTCATTGCAATAATTGGAATGTCTATTTTACCTAAATCATTTCTTATTTTTTTTGTTGCACTAATACCGTCCATAACTGGCATCTGCATATCCATTAGAACTATATCGTAGTCATTATTACTCACTTTATCTAGTGATTTTTCGCCATTTTCAGCTATATCAACTATAAAACCAAACGACTCTATAATTTCCTTTGCTACTTCTTGATTTAATTCATTATCCTCAACTAATAAAACATTTATATTTTTGGTTAAAAGTTTCGAGCTACCATCCTCTACAATCTCTTCAAACGCTCTCTCGTCTTTCTCTTTGATGCCCAACACTTCCATAGTTGATTCATATAATATAATAGGATTAACTGGTTTTACTAAAACCATCTCAAAACCTGTATTTTTAGCTTCTAATATAATTTCTTCACGTCCAAAATTTGTTACCATTATTCCTTTAGGTACACCTAATTTAGTAATTTCTTTTATTCTTTTAAATGTCTCTATACCATTTATCTCTACTAATTGAAAATCCATATATACTATATCAAACAATATTCCTTTTTCTAAATACCTCCGAACTTTCTCAACAGCTATTTCTCCAGAATCTGCAGTTTCAACAACACATCCCATATATGAAAGCATCTCTTTTAGTACGTCTCTAGAATTTTCATTATCATCTACTACAAGTACTCTGTATTTTTTCGGCATTTTTTTAAGTATATCCATCGCCTTCATTTCATAATCTTCAATAAGTTCTGCAGTAAACCAAAATACACTTCCCTTTCCATATTCAGATTTAACACCAACTTCACCGTTCATTAACTCTGCCAAATTTTTCGATATAGCAAGCCCGAGTCCTGTCCCTCCATATTTACGAGTTGTAGATGTATCTGCTTGCTGAAATGATTTAAACAAACTAGCTAAATGCTCTTTTTTGATCCCTATACCGCTATCTTCAACTTCAAATTTTATAACTTCTTTATTCTCTTTTTTTGAATATTTTCTTATTCTAATTATAATTTGTCCACTTTCTGTAAATTTTACCGCGTTATTTGTAAAATTAATTAAAATTTGACCCAATCTAAGTGGATCTCCTAAGAATGTATTTGACAAACTAGGTTCCACATCAAATACTAACTCTAGCCCCTTTTCAGAACATTTTTGTCCCACTAGTGTAGCTAGATTATCCAAAACATCACTTAACTTGAATTTAATCTTTTCAATCTCTAGTTTACCAGCTTCTATTTTTGAAAAATCAAGAATATCATTTATTATTCCCAATAAATGCTGACTTGATTTACATATCTTATCTAAATAATTTTTTTGCTTAGATGTAAGATCTGTCTTCTGCATAAGATAGCTCATTCCCATAATAGCATTCATAGGAGTTCTTATTTCATGACTCATGTTAGCGAGAAAATCTGCCTTAGCTCTCGAAGCTTCTTCTGCAATACTTTTTGCAATAACTAGCTCCTCTTCCATTTGTTTTCTCTCGCTTATGTCTATAGAAATACAGCATATTCCAACCACTTTATTGTCTTGTAACATTGGAACTTTTGTAGTTAGAAAATAAAATACATCTCCGTGATTATCTACTATCCTATCCTCAGTCGTAATGCTCTTCTTCTTTTCTACAACTAGTTCATCATTTTTTTCCAATTCCTCACAAACCTGTTTTTCAAATAACTCTTTGTCCGTTTTCCCAATGAGATCTTTTTTTTCTCGCTGAACTAGTTTTTCGCATTCACTATTTACATATGTGTATTCTCCAATTAAATTTTTGGTATATATAGCAGATTTTATATTGCTCAATAATGACTGTAAAAATTGTTCGCTTTTTTCAAGCTGATCATTCTTGTGATTTAGCTCTAGCATAAGTTCAGATCTTGTTTTTATATCAAATTGCGTTTTAATTTGCTCTATAGCCTCATCGCTAAATATATTATGACTTTCTATATCAAATCCTACATATATATTTTTTTTGCCATCAATCACTTTTGATTCAAACAAATCAAACAAATACACAAAAGGCAGGTTTTCTTCATCTCTAACTTCAATTCGAATCAAAAATTTCTTATCAGCAAAATCATTATCTATAAAAACTTCAGCATCAATTTCTTCTTGTCTTCCCAATATTTCTCTAAATAAATTTTCTATTATAGCCTCTATTTTTACAGCTAATATCTCTACATAATTTAATTTAGGTAATATTCTCCTAATTTTCAATTGAGCATTTATAAGTGAATGACTATCATATATTTTTAGCTCTCCTAATCTAATCATAAAATCCCTTCTCTACTTTCCATTTTCGCACTAAAATTTTTGTTCCACTACCAACCTTAGAATAGATATAAAATTCATCCATAATCCTTTTAATACTCGCTAATCCAAATCCTAAACTATTATTCCACGTAGTATAATTATCGCCCATAGCAATCTCTATATTTTCTATACCTGGACCTTGATCATGAGCATAAATTTCAATCCCAATGTTTTTCGAATCAATATTTTCAATCACCTTAATCTCTACAATTCCGTTCTTAGCATATCTTATGATATTAGTTGCCAATTCTGATGCTGCAGTAGCTATAAGTGTCGATTCCATTTTTTCAAAAGGAACTGATTTACATAGTTGTCTAACACAATATATGACATACTCATTGTCAGTTTCAAATAATATATCTATAGTCTTTTTGTTCAATGTTCGATATTCTTTTTGTTCAATTTTAGAATTTATAGTATTATCATCAAATTCATTTACTAGCATAGTTCTAAACTCCTTTTTCTAATAATAAAATCCCCTGTTCTACTGTCATGCTAGTTCTGATATTTGCCATAGAATCAACTAAGTCTAAATCTATCAATGACACAACTACCCCCGGTCTTAGACTCACCCACACCACGTCTGATCCCATAAGCCTTATTGCTTTTGTCATATTCATGAAAATATCATAAGAATAAGCCGTAATAACTCGTATCATAGAAAAATCAATTACTACTCCATCTACACCCTCGGAATCAACTTTATTTATTACTTCTCCGACCATAATCCCTAAATCTCTATCTGATAGATCAGCTTTTAGTGAAACTATCAATTTGTCATTGATCTTCTTCATAGAGGTATCTAATAGCATCCTTTTCATCTCCTAATAATCTATTTCGAAACCACCTTCATATCCAATATTGAAAATGCTTCCTCTAAAGCATCACTAAGTGTTGCTTTGGTGCAAATTCCATGCATATCAATGCCTAAATGTATTATAGTTTGAGCTACCGCTGGCGAAATTCCAGACATTATACACTGACAACCCATCAATTTGGTCGCATTTGTTATTTTTATTAAGTGATTTGCAACTGCCGTATCAACTGCAGCTACACCTTGAATATCTAGTATTATCACTTTTGCATATGTTTGAACAATTTTTTCTAATATACTCTCCATCATATATTGTGCTCTCACAGAATCAACTACCCCAACTACAGGTAGTACAAGTACCCCCTCCCAAAGTTTAATAGTTGGAGTAGACATCTCTCTTATGGTATGACTTTGTTCTTTGAGTCTCTGCTCGTATTTATACTGCTCAGTTATATCTAGTATAAACTCCAATCCCCCTATTACTTCCCCACTTTCATTTTTTAAAGGAACGGCATAACATTCCACCGGAACATCTCTACCATCTATCCTTATCTCACTTCTACTAGAACAAGTTTTCAGCTCTTTCATAGCTTGCTTCATACAACAATTACCGCCACAATGCGTCGAATTAAATAATTTACTACATTTTTTTCCTATAATATCATCATCATCTCTATCTAATAACTCTCTCGTTTTATCATTTATGTACAATATATCAAAATCATTGTTAACTGCCATTACCGGTGCTGGTATTTGCTCTAAAATTTGCTTTTTCAATTTTTTTTGCAATTCTTTATCAATTTTCATAAAACCCCTCCCCAATAAATAAAACACTGTATTTCGAAAAAAATTATAATCGCAATCGATTCCCTTATACCCCGATTAATATGTTATAATCATAGTAATTATACTCATAGGAGGCTGAAACATGAGCAATAAAATTATCAATATAGACTGCAAAGATAACTATAAAATAGTAGCTATAAGTGATATACATGGTCACTTTGATCATTTTAAAAAACTTATTGATAAGCTGTCTTTAAAGTCAAGTGATTATCTAATAATTATAGGTGATTTTATAAATAGAGGACCTAATAGTTACGAAACTTACTCTTTTATAAAAAATCTAAGCACTAGACCTAACACAATAATACTCAAAGGAAATCACGAATCCTTTATATACAATAGTTTAAAAGATAAAAAAAGAGCTGATGTCTTTCTAGAGCACTTTAAAGCGCCTCACTATAAAACTATCATAGATGACTTCGTACAATTATCTAATTTTGACTTTCAAAATTGTACCTCAGGTATAGCGTTCCAAAAAAATATTTTTGATCATCATTTTGAAACACTTGAATTTATAAATTCACTGCCTGTAATGGTTAATTTTGATGAATTCATATTTGTACATGGCGGATATGATCCCGCTTTCAAATTGCCAGAAGACGAGGGAAGATTCTTAAAATACGATAATTACAATAAGGTTAGTGGTATAAATAACAAAATGGTTGTAGTTGGTCACTGGCCTGCAAGTAACCTAAGACACACTATACTAACCAATCTGCCTCTTTTTAATACTCAAAAAAATATAATAACTATAGACGGTGGATTAGGCGTCAAAACATCTGGTGAATTAAATGCCTTTATAATAGAGAAAAAAAATGGTCAAATTCACTACGATTGTCTACAACAAAATGATTTTGAATTAAAAACTATAAATCGAGGGCATAAATTTAAAAAAGAAAAAACTATCATAGTTAATTATCCAAATTTTGAAGTTGAAGTCATAGAAAAAGGAGATAGAATTTCTCTTTGCAAACATAAAAAAACAAATCAATACCTGTCAGTTTTCAATTCTCTTCTAGAGAACAACGGACGTGAAACTAGCTTAAAAACTATATATGTAAACAAATTCTTCAATCTAAATCCTGGTGAAGTCGTTGAAGTTTGCAAAACTTATGATGATTGCGTTCTCATAAAGCATGACAATGAATTTGGATGGATATTAAAAGAGCAGCTATAAAGCTGCTCTTTTTTTATTAAATATCTTTAAGTTTTTGCTCATAAACTGGTGATACTACCCTCAAAAAGCAATTTTTATTTTCATCCCATTTTTTTAGTATAGTTTTTGCTTTTTCACTATTTGTATATACTTTATGGTTCTCTAGTATATGTTTCAGTTCATCATATTCCTCACTATTTAAATTTTTAATCTCAACTATATCATTGTTACAATACTTTCTAAAATCGCCATCTTGATCGTATATATATGCAACTCCACCACTCATTCCAGCTCCGAAATTTTTCCCAACTCTACCTAGAACCACAACTATTCCACCAGTCATATACTCACATCCATGGTTACCTATTCCCTCAACAACGGCTATTGCGCCACTATTTCGAACACCAAACCTTTGACCAGCTCGTCCATTTATATATACTTCTCCAGCTGTAGCCCCATACAATATCGTATTGCCAGCAATTACATTATCCTCTGCTATAAATTTTCTATTATCAGGCGGTACTATAACTATTTTACCACCTGATAATCCCTTGGCAACGTAATCATTTGCCTCTCCGACAAGTTTAAATTTGACTCCATTGACCAAAAATGCGCCAAAGCTCTGACCAGCAGATCCATTAAACTCAATGTCAAAAGTATTTTCCTTAAGACCCTCTTCTCCATATATACTAGCTATTTTACCACTCAACATAGCTCCGACTGACCTGTCTGTATTTTTTATATTGCACTCTATTTTCATTTTCTTACTAGCAGTTATTGCCTCATTCAATTTGTCTAAAACACTTACATCAAGCACATTTTCTATTTTATGTTCCTGATTAAACACTTTATGCATTTTGATTCTAGAAGGCAATTCAGGCATATATAATACCGACGAAACATCTATGTTCTCTATATCTGATTTGGGCTTTAGCACGTCTACTCTACCAATCATATCCTCAATGTTTTTAAAACCAAGTTCTGCCATAATTTCCCTTGTTTCTTGTGCCATAAACTTTAAATAACTTACTAAATCTTCTGGTTTTCCTCTAAATTTTTTACGTCTACCTATATCTTGAGTTGCTATTCCAACAGGACACTTATTTAGATGACATTTTCTACAAAATACGCACCCAAGTGAAATAAGGGCTGTAGTTGCAAATCCATACTCTTCCGCACCCAATAGTGCCGCCACAACTACATCTCTACCAGATCTTAATTTGCCGTCAACTTGTAATTTAACTCTACTTCTTAAATCATTTAATAAAAGCGTTTGCTGCGTTTCAGCTAATCCCAATTCCCAAGGCATACCAACATACTTCATTGAACTTATAGGTGATGCACCAGTTCCTCCGTCGTGCCCACTTATCATTATCACATCTGCAAATCCCTTAGCAACACCTGCTGCTACTGTTCCAACTCCAGCTTCAGCTACTAGCTTTACATTTATATCAGCTTTCGGATTTATATTTTTCAAATCAAATATTAGCTGTGCCAAATCCTCTATTGAATAAATGTCATGATGTGGAGGCGGTGAAATTAAGTCTATTCCAGGCACTGCATGTCTCACCTTTGCAATTTCATCGCTAACTTTTTCTCCTGGCAAATGACCGCCTTCTCCTGGCTTAGCTCCCTGCGCCATTTTTATTTGCAACTCTTCTGCATTTACCAAATAATTGGCTGTTACTCCAAATCGTCCCGATGCAACTTGTTTTACTGCACTATTTTTAGATACTTCTTTCCCATCTTTTATATACCTTTTAGGATCCTCTCCCCCCTCTCCTGAATTGCTTCGAGCTCCAATAGAATTCATCGCTAAAGCTATAGTTTCATGAGCCTCTCTGCTAAGAGAACCAAATGACATTCCACCTATAGTAAATCTTTTTACAATTTCATCAACTGATTCTACGTCCTCCAAACTAATAGATTCACGTTTCTTAAAGTCTAGTAACCCCCTTATAGTTTTTACATTCTCATTTTCTTCATTTACGAGCTTTGCATATCCTTTATATATATAATAATCCTTATCTTTAGAAGCCTGTCTCAACCTATTTACTGCTTCTTTTTCTAGTAATCTGCTCTCATTTTCTCCAATCTTATCTTCCGTTTTCATTATACCAATAGCTTTATTTCTATATGCTTTTTTCTGCCTAGCAATTATTGATTCTGCTATTTTATTTAAGTCAAGTCCCGATAATCTAGTTGGTGTATCTGAAAAATATTGATTTACAAGATCTTGGTTTAATCCAATTATTTGAAATATCTGTGCTCCAGTATAACTTTGTAATGTCGAAATTCCCATTCTAGAAAGTATTTTCAATATTCCAGATGAAATCGCCTTACAATAGTTCTCAAATCCATCTTCAACACTATCAATTTCATCAGACAAATTCCCCTCTTCAAAAAGATTTCTTATCATCTCATGTACCATATATGGATTTATAGCCTTAGCACCATATCCAATCAATAATGCCATATGCATGACATCCCTTGCTTCTCCAGTTTCAACAATCAAATCAACTGACGTTCTAAGTTTCTTTCTAATTAGATGATGATGAACCGCTCCAAGTGCTAGCAAACTAGGCATCGGAGCATCATATCTACCACAGTTTCTATCACTCAATATAATTAAATTACATCCATCTTTAACACTTAATTCTGCTCTTTTACAAAGTGCATCTAATGCTTTTCTAAGACCTTCCTTTTGATCTAATTGAAAACTTATAGGTATGGTTGTTGCCTTGAATTCATTCTGTAAATGCCTAATATCCTCTATCTGATAATTGCTCAATATAGGTCTTTCTATTTCTATATATTTATGTGTCTTCTCTATCTCTATCTCATCTAATAACTTCTCGTGCCCACCTATATACTGAGTAAGTGACATAACCATTTTTTCTCTAATTGGATCAATAGGAGGATTGGTGACCTGAGCAAATGTCTGCTTAAAATAATTAAATAATAATTGTGGATTATTTGATAAAATAGCAATTGGTAAATCCATGCCCATTGCACCAATGGGTTCTTTTCCATTCTCTATCATTGGTTTTATAATTGTATTTATTTCATTTTTTGTATATCCAAAAATTTGTTCTTTAAATGCAATTGTCTCTCTTCTCATTTTTTTTATCTCATATGGTGCCTTTATATCTTCAAGCGTTAGTTTGTTCTCGCTAATCCATTTTTGAAAATCTATCGATGAACTAGTCGATGATTTTATTTCAGAATCAGAAATTAAACGTTTTTCTAATGTATCAACTAATATCATATTTCCAGTCTCAACCAAACCATTTTTAACTATTTTCTGAGATTCTATATCTACAGCACCAGCTTCTGACGCTACAATTAACACCTCATCATCTGTAATCAAATACCTTGCTGGTCTAAGTCCATTCCTATCTAATGTAACACCTACCTTTATTCCGTCACTAAAAATTACAGTCGCCGGACCGTCCCAAGGTTCCATAAGCCTTGCAAAATATTCATAAAATCCCTTTTGATTTTTATCCATATTTTCATCTTGTTGCCAAGCCTGTGGCATCAACATCATCATAGCTCGTTCCATTGGATGATTATTGGTCTTAAATAACTCTAGTGCATTGTCTAATGATGCAGAATCACTACCACCAGGCTCTATTATAGGTAGTGTCTTTTCAAACTCTTCACCAAATACTCCTGAATACATAACACCCTCTCGTGCATTCATCCAATTCACATTTCCTCTAATTGTATTAATTTCACCATTATGTGCTAAATATCTAAAAGGTTGAGCTAACTGCCATGAAGGAAATGTGTTCGTACTATATCTTTCATGAACTATTGCTATTGCCGTTTTGAAATTAGAGTTTTGCAAATCTCTATAAAACAATCCTAATTTATAACCTAAAACAAGCCCCTTGTAAACAATTGTTTTATTCGATAAACTACATACATAAAAATTTGTAACATATTGACGTTTACTTTCTAAAATCTCACGCTGAACTCTTTTCCTAACTATCAGAAGTTTTCTTTCAAATTCATCATCACTTTGCCCATTTTTATCAATAAAAACCTGCATTACTACAGGCCTTGTTGCTCTTGCAGACTCTCCGCATTCACGCTCATCTACTGGCACTTCTCGCCAACCTATCAGTAATTGATTCTCCTCTCTGACAACTCTTTCAAATACACCTTCGCAAAAAACTCTAGCGCTAGGAAATCTCGGTAAAAATAACATTCCAACTGCGTAGTTTCCTTCCATTCCCAGTTCAAATCCTATTTTTTTAGTCTCACCTTTTAAAAATTCATGTGGTATCTGTACCATTATTCCAGAGCCATCTCCAGTGGTTTCATCAGCACCAACTGCTCCTCTATGCTTCAAATTTTTAAGCACTTCAAGTGCCTTATTAAGTATAGTATGACTTTTCTCCCCCTTGATACTTGTCACACAACCAACTCCACAATTATCATGTTCCCATGATGAATTATATAATCCTTGTTTTTTTGGTAATCCATTTAAATCCATAACATTTCGCATCCTTTCAATCATGCTTTCTAAATATAATAACCCCTAATTATATTTTCAGAATTTTTTGTATTGTGCAAGATTATAGCACGTATTATGTATTTTTTCAATGTTCACAAATGAATTAAAGCGTATTTCACTATGTTTTCTTACAAGAAACCGATTGCCTGTTATATTTTCTTGCAGAAAACAAAAAAAACCTTCAGAGTAAATTTATCTAAATCTAATTCATTAGACGGATTATACTCCGAAGGTTACAATACACACAACATGTCTTTTTATTATTTTATTATATCCAAAACTTCATCTATACTATCTATCACATAATCTGGTTCTAATTCCAAAAGTTTATCTAACGGAGCCCCAGTATATCTAACCAAGCAGGTTTTACATTTGGCTGCTTTCCCTCCAAGTATGTCATTATGAGTGTCTCCAACCATTATTACTTCATCAACGTTTAATTTTAGTAACTCACATGCTTTGAGTATCGGATCAGCCTCTGGCTTATGTCTCTTCGTATCTTCTGGCGTGACTATGACATCCATATCATCGTATAAATCAAAAAGTCTAAGTCCCTTTTCTGTCATAGCCCTTCTCTTAGAAGTTACAATTCCCATTTTATAACCACTATCTCTAAGTTTTTTGATGCCCTCTTTAACACCTATTATAGGCATCGTAAGCTCATCGTGCATAATCTCATTATACTCTTTATATTTTTTCACCATAAATTCTACATCATTTGGAGCATATCTCTCTATAGTATCACTCAATAACTCTCCAAAGTTATCT
Organism: Tissierellales bacterium; assembly: GCA_025210965.1. Taxonomy (NCBI): domain Bacteria; kingdom Bacillati; phylum Bacillota; class Tissierellia; order Tissierellales; species Tissierellales bacterium. Next base: position 15,624 of record JAOAQY010000108.1, on the reverse strand, counting down.
GTGATCTCTTTTCTATCGACATCAATATTTAAGTGTTTTTTAAATATATATTGAAATGTATTTACTATCAATTCATTCGTATTTATAAGTGTTCCATCCAAATCAAATAGTACTGCTTTTATCACAATCATTCCTCCATTTACATATCAAATAATTCTTTTATCTCTTCTTCTGTCATTTTCGAAAGCATATTTTCACCAGGCTTAAGAACCGCTTCAGCCATCTCTTTTTTCTTTTTTTGAAGTTTTGCTATTTTTTCTTCAATAGTACCTTTTGCAATTAACTTCAAAACCTGAACTTTTTGATTTTGACCCATTCTATAAGCTCTATCTGTTGCCTGCTCTTCAACTGCTGGGTTCCACCAAGGGTCAAAATGAATAACCATATCTGCTCCAGTTAGATTTAAACCAGTTCCACCTGCCTTCAATGATATCAAAAATACAGAATTTTCTCCATCGTTAAATGAATTTACCATATCGCCTCTTCTCTTCATAAGAGTAGATCCATCTAGTCTAAAATAATCTATATTCATCCCTTGAAGTCTCTCTCCAATCTCATCTAACATACTGGTAAATTGTGAAAATATAAGCATTCTATGATTTCCACTTATAGCTTCAGCTACTATCTCCTCTAGCAAATCCATTTTAGCACTTCCACCAGAGTAATTTTCTAAAAACACATTAGGATCGCAACATAATTGACGTAATCTCGTAAGCAATGTCAGTATTTTTATATGACTTTTAGCCAAACCATTTTCCTTTATTTCCTGAGACATTTCACCTTTAGCTTGCTTCAAAAATGCCATATAAACTTTCTTTTGTTCTTGAGTAAGCTCTGTAGTTATCTGAGTTTCTATTTTCTCTGGAAGCTCAAGCAATACTTCACTCTTCATTCTTCTCATTATAAATGGTTTTATTTGATTCGTTAAGAGTGTCATAGCTTCTTTATCTTGCTTCTTAACAATAGGTCCTTCATACTTCTCTACAAATTTTGAATGTGTTGAGAGATAACCTGGCATTATAAAATCGAATATAGACCATAGCTCCGACAAACTATTCTCCATAGGCGTCCCCGTTAATGCAAATCTGTTTTTTGCATCGATTTGTTTAACCGCTTTAGCACCTTTAGAATAAGGATTTTTAATATGCTGCGCCTCGTCTAAAAAGCAGTATTCAAATTGTTTATCACTATATAAATCAACATCTCTTCTAATAAGACCATATGATGTAATCATTAGATCATATTCACTCATTTTATTCATTTCTTTTCTTCTATTCGCTTTAGTACCAATTAGAAGTCCTACATTCAAATTTGGTGCAAATTTCTTGCATTCAGCTTCCCAATTATACACTAGCGACGTAGGCGCTACTACTAATGAAGTTTTTATCTTAGTAGCTCTTTCTTTTTCTGAAAGCAAAAAACCGATGGCTTGTATAGTCTTTCCTAGCCCCATATCATCAGCTAGTATTCCCCCCATACCATAGCTAGCGAGCGTTTTTAACCACTTAAATCCCTTTTTTTGATAATCTCTCAAATCTCCATTTAAATTTTTTGGCATAGTATAATCTACTTCATGTGAATTTGACAATTTTTCTACAAAATTGTTAAACAACGCATCCTTTTCAATCTGCTTTATCTCATATTCTTTTAGTTTTTGTCCCAAAAACATCGCATGATATTTTGGTAATTTGACTACCGCATTTTCTAATTGTTCTATCCCTAAATCTTCCATAATTGACATAGCTGAGTTTAATTCAAAACTCTCTAGTGGCAAAAATGATCCGTCTTTTAATCTATAAAACTTCTTCTTCTGTTTTATTGCATTTAATACTTTTGAATACTCATCCGGACCAAATGCTTCATGCTCAAATGTAAATTCTAACAAATCTGACTCTTGATTCAGACTAACTCCTGATTTAAACTCTTTAGGGTTTCTAATTTTCATTTTTTTGAATGCATCTGAATAATATATTTTGGCAAAATCTTGTAGTTTACTAAGATCATTGTACACAAAATCAAATATTTTTTCTTCCGTTGACAATCTATACGCTTCTTTCTTTTTATTAAAATTCATATCCTCTATTTCTGCTATTACTTTTTTTTCACCAAGTACATCTCTAACTATTATTGTCTCTTCTTTATACTCCGTTCTATCTAAAAATGGGTTGATTTCATAATCATCATACTTAAATATAGGTATAGCAGTTACATTTTTACCACTAACATCTAGATATATTTTTGTTTCAAGATCTGTCTCAACTATTCTGTCTTTAACTTTTCCACCTATTTTCACACTACAAATCTTTTGTATACATGGAATAACCTGTGAAAAAAATCTTTCTATATATTCATTTTTGATAACACTAGTAAGCGTTCTATCAAATAGTTTTAGAACAATAGGCATGAATTCTTGTTGCCTCCTTGATAGCATCACTATATCTTCACCTAACAATAAATATTTACCATCATCTGATAAAAATACAAAATTAGTATTACACATAGACTTTGCAATTAATTTATTACTAGCCTGAATAATTTCAACATTAATTGGCACGTAAGCCTCTTCTATATGCCTACTAATATATGTTTCACCCAAGATTTCAGCTATAAATTTCTTTTTCTCAAGTATCCCAAATAATTCATTTACAAAACCATTTGGAATTTTAAGTTCTTTTCCGACAAATAAACTTTTGGGTTCACTTTTATAATACGTGCTCTCAAAAAATGAATTTTCTATATTTTGAAGTTTTCTCAAAAATTGCATTAGCTCTAAATCTATTTTAGAAAATTTATGCTTATCAGGTACAAATTCAAATTGTTTGCCAAAATTTATTCTATCGCCTCTGTCAACACTATCTAAAAATTCTTTTATATTTGAAATTACATAGAGTCTTTCTTGTCCGATTCTGAATTTCAAGAAGTGCTCAAGTTCTGTCTTAGATGCATTATGATTTGCAATATATGTTACTTCTAAATTCAAAAGCTCTGTAGGTTTTCTGTAATACTTGTCTACAGATTTAAAAAATTCATCGTTAACATTTATTATATCTTCTGATTTTTTTTCCGCCTTATCAGTATGTACTAATTTTCCAATAGCCTTTTCATGTGCCTTAGCTGCAATAAGCGTTGCCACTAAATGTTTGCATAAACCATCAAACTTATGAAAAGCTGGACAAGTACAATTTACTCTATGAAAATTACCATTTGGCTCAAACCAAACATTCGTCTCATAAATTCCCGATACTCCTCTGACTTCTCCAGTTATGCATTTTTCCGCATGATTCCATCTCAGTGATCTTATTCTATCCTTACTATAATACAATTTTCCCCGTTGATAAACAGCTTCTGTGGCTGCCTCTTGTTCCACTAAATCACTATCTATTTTAAACATTTCCCCACCTCGAATTTATCAAAAAATACTTATCATTTAATTATATCACTTCTATAAATTAATATGTAGATTATTCAAAATAAAAGTCTATCAAAAATAAAAAACGAGAAATTTTTATAGAATCTAAAATTTACTCGTTTCTTACTATCGTATTAATATTCTATTCCTGCCGCTTGAACATTCTCAGGATCAAACGCATGACATGGAGTTACACCATGAACCATTCCACATTTAGGACAAGTATGTTCATATGTTGTCATTTCGAATTCCGAACTACAATTTTTACATATTATAATAAGTGGCATTGGCATTAATTGTTTGTCAAACCCCATCATTCTGACTTTATCTACTACTTCTTTTCCTGAACTAAAACTAGCTGAACAACCATCGTGCATGTTAAAACCTCCTTTTATTAATCTTTTCTAAATCATATAATATTTTTCTAATATTATCGGTAACCTATGTTACAGTATTTTCCCCTTTTTAGATTACAATGTGATAGTATTAATATACAAATAATATTTACAGGAGGCTCTTATGTACGACAAATGGTTAGACACCCTAAAAACAGTTGCTCTTTTTTACAATATTGAATCTAGTGAACTGAATCGAATGCTATTGTGTTTACATCCTTCTATAGCAAATTATAAAAAAAAGGAAATAATAACCCTAGCTGGCAGCGAATTTTCTGGTATCGGAATATTAGTTGAAGGAGAGGTTGTTGTAACAAAGGAAAATTTTGCAGGCGATAGAATAATAATATCTAAATTAAAATCCGGACAAATGTTTGGAGAAATAATAGCTTTCTCAAATCAAAATAAATGGCCAGCAACTGTAATTGCATCGACTAATTGCACAATATTATTTTTGCCAACAGAAAAGATTATAGGAAATTGTCCTAATATGTGTATTGGGCATAAGACGTTAATTCAAAATATGTTAAAAATAGTTTCTCAGAAAGCACTAAAGTTGAATAAAAAAATAGATTATCTCTCAATGAAAAATCTTAGAACTAAAATTTGCAACTATCTTCTTGAATTTTATAGAAAGCATCAATCAAATCAATTCATAATACCTCTTAATCGATCTGAATTAGCTGAATTTTTAAATGTTTCTCGTCCCTCTCTTTCTAGAGAACTTATGAAAATGAAAGATGATAATCTCATAGATTATGATAGAAATGCTTTTAAACTGCTTAGTATTGAAAAAATTAAAAGCATTTGTTCGACAATAGACAATTAAACTTCATCCAAATAATAAAATACGTTGAACCAATATATCAGCTTTAAGCATAGGTTCAACGTATAATCACTTCTACTTTATATTCATTTCTACAAAAAATTCTTTATCTATAATTTCTATACATTTATCACTATAATCAATTTCAAAATTCATCATAGTAGAATCTAAACCATCGTCTCCTAAGAAATGAATTGTAGCTATATTTGATAAATCACTCTTACAATGCCTGATCATAATTTCTCGAACTTTTGGCAATTGTATTCTAGATAAAATCTGCATCTCAACTCCTTCAATTTTCAAGTTGACACATCTGTCATCCAATATAACTAACAAATCTTCATCACAATCCCACTCTCTAGCTCTCTTTACATCAAAATCACTTTTCACATTCAGACCATAAGCATTGTATTCCATCACGCCACCCTTTCTTACATTGATTATTTCTTGTATACCCTTCCATCAAAATTTTCACACATAATACCATCTATAATAGCTATTTTACCATTAATTATAACATGCTCTATTCCTTCAGGTACTTTTCTAGGATTGAAGTAATCTTCATATCCTTTGATTTTATCATAATCAAATATAACTATATCAGCATTATAGTTTGGTGCTATTCGTCCAATATTTTCAAATCCAAATGTCTTAGCCGGATAATAGGTTGCCTTATATATTGCCTCTTCAATTGATATGGCTTTCTTCTCCCTCACAAACTTACCTATATACATAGGAAAATTTCCGTATAACCTTGGATGTGGTGTCCCTGCTGGTATACTATCTGAACCTACCATTTGGAGTGGATGTTTTATCAATTTTATCGTATCTTCTTCTGAAAATACGTCTAGTGTTACTATAGCGACACCCATATCTTCTTCAATTAACAACTCAATTACAAAGTCTATCGGCGAAATATTTAATTCACGAGCGACTTCGCCAACCGTTCTACCTTGGTATTTCTTATTTTTTTCAAGTTTAACAGCAGTAATGAGGACTCCATCCCAACCTGTTATATATGAATAGTTATCCCAGCCACTGTAACTTGTATTTTTATCCTCAAGTTCTAATTTCAATCTCTCTCTATTTCTCTCATCCTCAAATCTAAATCGCATATCAGAACTACCACCAGCGGTCGCCCAAGGCGGTAACAATTGACTCATTAAAGTACTACCAGATAGATACAAGTGTTCATCAAAACTAATTTTCACTCCATTTTTATGTGCATTTTCAACTTTTTCTATTAAATCTTCTGCTATACATCCCAATTCTCTTGAATTGTACGATCTCATATGTGATATGTGTAAACTGACACCTGAACCCTTTGCTACATCAATCATTTCATCAAGAGCCTCTAATATTGTATTATTATGGTTTCTAAGATGGACCATGACAACACCATCATATTTTGCAACTATTTTTGACAATTCAACTAATTCATCCTTACCACTAACTATTCCTGGCATGTATTGAAGCCCCAGTGACATTCCAAATGCTCCCTCTTTCATAGCTATTTCAACAAATTTGCTCATGAGTTGTACCTCATATGGAGTTGCCTCTCTATCAGAAAATCCCATCACTTTGCATCGAATAGCACCATGTGATATTAATGCACTAACATTATTTCTCAAACCAACTGATTCTATTTTTTTGAAATAATTATCCAATGTATCAAATGCAAAAGGAAATTTTGTTTTGCCAACTACACCACTTATATAATTTTTCCAAGTAATATCGTTAGGTTCTACACATGGTACTACACCTAATCCGCACTGTCCAACAAGTTCAGTGGTAACTCCTTGACCAATCTTCAAATCTTTTATATCTTTTTCCATAAATGGAACCAAATCATTATGGCTATGAACATCAATAAAACCCGGTGATACAATCAAACCGGACGCGTCTATTGTTGTTTTTGCTTTGTATTCAATTTTCTCTCCAATATCTAAAATTCTGCCCATTTTTATAGCAATATCAGCTTTATAAGCTTTACTTCCTGTTCCATCTATTATTTTTCCATTTTTAATTAGCAAATCTAACATTTTCTTGTCTAGCTACTTACTAACTTCCAAAGTAGTTTTCCCTTTCATTTTTATTTTACTTTTTTATTAAAATAATCAATAGTATATATTGCTCCAAAACTAAATATTACAACTACAGCTAATAATAAATTTGCTTTATTCCAATCTCCTGCTTCAACAGCAAAATAAACTCCAATAGGTATAGTTTGAGTTTTCCCCGGAATATTTCCAGCAACCATAAGTGTTGCTCCAAATTCACCCATAGCACGACAAAACGATAGGACTGTTCCCGCCAAAATGCCTCTAAATGACAATGGCAACATAACGTGAAAAAAACATTGTCTGTTATTAGCCCCAACTAACTTAGCAGCTTCAAAATATGCTTTTTCTACAGATAAAAAGGATGCCCTTATGCTCTGATACATTAGTGGAAGTGAAACAACTACAGCGGCTATAACCGCAGCGCCCCACGTAAATATTATTCTATGACCAGTTAATTCAAATATTGCTTTTCCAATTGGACCATTTTTGCCTAATAATACAAGTAATACATAACCTGTAATCGATGGCGGAATAACCAATGGCATCGTCATAATTGTTTCAAAAGCAACCTTCCCTTTGAATTCTTTATTAACTGAAATCAAGGCACAAATCACACCTATTATTAGTACTATAATAGTTGCTACAAATGCGGTCTTTATAGAAATAATTATAGGCTCCCACATAAATCTAATCTTCCTTTACTTTAAAACCATACTTAACAAATATCTCTTCTGATTCCTTTTCTTGCAAATAATCTAAAAATTTCTGAGCTAGCTCTTTATTAGGTGAATCCTTTAATGTTGCAACTGGATATACTATTTCAGAATGCATCTCTTCTGGAATTTCAAACGCTATACTTCCTCCATCTAATACTACTGCATCGCTTGAGTAAACTATACCAGCTTCAACTTCTCCAGTTTCAACATAATTTAATGTCTGTCTTACATCCTTCCCATAAACCATCTTATCCTTCAGCGTTTCAAAAAGCCCACTTTTTTCAAGACTTTCTTTTGCATATCTTCCTGCTGGTGCAGATTCCGGAGCCGCTATCGATACTTTTCTTATATATTTGCTACTTAAATCCTCTAGTTTAGTAGGAAGATAATCCAATGTAAAAGGTGTAATAACTACTAAATTGTTCTTCAAAAGTTCCACTACATCATCAGCTTCTATTTCTCCTGTTTCAATTACACTTTCAAGCTTTTTCTTACTAGCTGAGAAGAAAACATCAACTGGTGCTCCTTGTTGTATTTGCTTTTGAAGCGAACCAGATGAACCAAAGTTCAATATCAAGTCAATCTCACTATTATTATTTTCAAAATTCTTTTCAATTTCTTCTAAAGCATTGGTCAAGCTTGCGGCGGCAAATATATTGAGCTGACTGAGTTCAGCCTCTTCTGTCTGCCCTGTACAACCCGTCAGAACAGCACCAGATACCACCATAGCTACTATCATAGACTGTATTTTTCTTAATTTAAGCATTTTCATCCTCCAAAACTATAATATTACTTTCCAAATGGACATACTGGATACGTACAAACATCACATCCTAAACAAAATCCACCTTCTCCCATGCGAACTATATCCCCCTTACTCATACGCTCTCCAGTAATTATACGTGGTAAGACTAGTTCTAAAGCTGTTGCCCTGTGAAACATTGCACAGGCTGGTACACCCATTATAGCAACGTCCCCTTTATAAGCAAGCATAAACATCGCCCCTGGAAGTACAGGTGCTCCGTAAGTAACCACTTCATCACTTACTGCTTTTATAGCTGCTGGTGTCAAATCATCTGGATCAACAGACATTCCACCTGCACATATTATTATTTCAGCACCTTGTTTTATTAAATTTTCAATCTTTCCAGCAGTCATTTCTGCATCATCTCTTGAATATTCAGTAGCTAAAACTTCTATACCTAATTTTCTAAATTTTTCTTCCATTACTGGACCAAATTTATCTTTTATCCTTCCATCAAATACTTCACTTCCAGTAACCACGATTCCAGCTTTTTTATTTAAAAACGGTCTTGCCCATATTAATGGACCTTTTTCACGACATATATTTTGAACCTTCTCAATTTGTTTTTCATCTATTACAAGAGGGATTACTCGTGTTCCTGCAACCTTTTTATCTTTTTCTAACACACTATTTCCATGAATAGTAGAAAACATTACTTGATCCACGCTATTAACTTCAAAAAGTGCTTCACTATTTATTTTAAGAACTCCATCTATACTTGATTTTATTGTAATTTTCCCTTCAGAAGGTTTACTGCAAATCAATCCATTTCCGACAGCACAAGCTGCAATTCTATCTGCTGCTTCATTTTCATGTATTACTCCCTCTTCAATTTCTAATACATAAATATGATACTTCCCCATATCCTTTAATTTTTGTACATCATCGCTACTTATTATGTGGCCTTTTTTAAATGCAGGCCCCTTATACTCATTTGGAACTATCTTCGTCAAATCATGTGCAATTGCCATCCCTATGGCATCTTCCACCTTTACTGTCTTAAACATACTGCTTCCTCCGTTCTTTAAATACATTTTATACTATACCTAAAATATCTTTTCCAAAACTAAAGCCAAGCTTAACCAATACTACCCATTTTAGTATTGACATTTTTTATAGTACCTAAGTTCATAATACTCCTGTTTTACATTTTTTTCAATCTTTTGATTCTTTTACATGTAAAACTATAATTTTCGCTAGCCACATCTTTCAAATCATGTTATTATATTTTCGACTAAGTTTACCATTTTTAAATTTTTTTAGAAAAGAGGTCTCTAAATCATGAATAGAAACGAAAATCTTCCTGTAGGATACGAAACTATCTCCCAATCTTTTTGGAAGGGCAGAATTGATAGCAAAGATAATTACGATGCCTTCCGCTGGCATCAATGGGTACAATGTATTGATCTGAATAATATAAAAAAAGAAAACTTTAATCATAAACTTGGAATCGCCATAATTGGTTTTTGTAGTGATATAGGCGTTGAACGAAATAAGGGACGAATAGGTACTGCAAATGGACCGAATAGTATAAGAAAAGAACTTATGAATAGACCCTGTGCTTTTGATAAAAGTTTAAAGATATACGATGCTGGAAATATAATACCTTTTGGAAAAGATTTAGAACGGGCGCAAAAAGATTTATCACACATGGTCAATCGTATTTTAAACTTAGGCTTATTTCCAATAATCTTGGGAGGTGGCCATGCTGTTGCATTAGGACACTATCATGGTCTAAAACAATATTTACTAAATGATAATGATAAAAGTAAATTGGGCATAATAAATTTTGATGCTCATTTTGACATCAGACCTTACAATAATGGCGGAACTTCTGGAACTATGTTCAGACAGATTGCTGACTATTGTATTGCAAATCAACTTCCATACAATTATCTTTGCCTCGGAATTCAGCGCAGTGGAAATACCGTTGATTTATTCAAAACTGCTCACAAATTAGGTGCTCAATATCTTCTCGCAAAAGATATACAAAATGCTGATTTATGGGGTATTACAGAAAAAATAGATGATTTTATAAAACAAAATACTGATATATATATGACTATTTGTGCTGATGTTTTTTCTTCTGCAAATGCACCTGGAGTAAGTGCCCCTCAGCCACTTGGCATTGATCCTGAAAGAGCTATAAAGCTAATCAAACACATAGTTAAATCAGGAAAACTCATAAGTTTCGACATAGCTGAAGTTTCTCCAAGATTTGACTTAGATAATTCAACTGCTAGCTTAGCAGCAGTTTTGATATTTAGTATAGTCAGTACTCTCGCATCAGAGCACAATCTTTCTATCATATACGATATTTAAAAACTAGCTGTCACATGAAAAAATCATGTGACAGCTAGTTTCTTTTCTATCTTTATGCTGTTTGTTTCACTTTCTTTTTGTCATCTTCTTCAAGTAATTTCATCAATTTCTTATCGAATACAAATAACAATACCGCGCAAACAAATAATATCGCCGGAATAACAGTATACGCTTTCATTATTGGCATTTTTGACGTAATAGCATAAATCCAAGCATATGATCTACCAGCTAAGAACGATGCAAATGTCCAAACACCCATCAAAAGTGCAAACATTTTAGCAGGAGCGTATTTTGTAACAAATGAGTTTCCAAGTGGAGAGAATAGCATTTCTCCAATAGTCAATAGTATTCCAAATGCAATTATCCAAATTATACTAGCTTTTGAACTAGGATCTGCACCTACTCCTCTTGAAATTTCAGCACCAACTAATGTTAAAAATGCAAATGCCAAGAAGCTAAGCCCAAGAGCTAACTTTTTGAACAAACTCAAATCTCCTTGTGGTCTCTTTGAAAGTTTAAACCAAAGAGCTCCTAAGATTGGACCCATAGCAATACAAACAAATGCATTTAGAGAGTCAAACCATAAAAGAGGTACTTCAAAGTTTCCATATTGAAGCTGTATAAAACTCTCTGCATAGTCATAGACTGCAAGATAAGTCAAATACCAAAATACCCAGAACACTACTGAGAATAATGAAATCAATATAATTGCAAATATTCTCTTTTTCTCTGATGTATTAAGAGGTTTATTTTCAATTGTTGACACTTCTCCCTCTACGTGCTTACCGGCTTTAAATGGTCTTTTACCGATATCTCCTAGATGTTTCATTCCTAATAAAAACCAAATAGCATCTACCACACAAAATGCTGCACAAAGCTGAAATGCTGGTCTAAAACCTTGAACTGAGCCATGTACAAATGTACTAGTAACTAAATACCCCACTACCGTAGTCCCTATAAACGATCCTACATTTACAAATGAGTACTGAAGTGAGAACGCTGAATCCAGCTGTTTTTCATTATCAAAGAGATAACCACTTATCGCAGATACATTCCCCTTAAATAAACCTGTACCAATTGATACTAATACTATCATTATATTGATTCCCGCCGCGCTTGTAGCTGTACTTCCAAAGAAATAGCCACCTGCCATAAGTATAAGTCCGACTGGAACGCAATATCTAGCTCCTATATAGTTATCTGAAATATATCCACCAACTATAGGTGCCAAATAAGTAAATGCAACAAGGTTTGCCTGAAGCGCTGCTGCTTCTATTTTTGTAAGGCCAAGTCCACCCTCAATAATTGTTGCAGCAACAAAAGCAAATATCAAGAATTTAGCTGAATAATACGCCATTCTCTCAAATGTAAATGCTAAACTGCATACATAAAATCCAAATGGTTTTTTGTTTTTTACTGCTGTATTAGACATAGATTCCCCTCCAAATCAAATTTTGAATAACATTTGAATATAACTTAATTAGTTTCTAAATAGCTCTTGTATATTCTTTTAACCATTCTCTCTCTTCTTGTGTCAAATGCTCAGATAATTTGTTATAAACTGTCTCATGATAGCTATTTAAATAAGCTCTATCGTCTTCATTTAGCTCTGCTGGATCAATAGCATCTAAGTCTATAGGTGCATAAGTCACAGGTTCAAAATGCATAAATTGTCCAAACTCATTTTCTACACCTTTTCTAAGTATTAGCTCATTTTCAATTCTAATACCATGTGAACCGTCGATATATATTCCTGGCTCATCAGTTATTACCATTCCAGCTTCTAATATATGTGTTTCATGTTTTGAAGGCACTACTTGCCATCTAAAACCACTTGGACCTTCGTGTATATTAAGCAAATATCCAACACCATGTCCTGTTCCACACTTGTAGTCTATATCTAAATTCCAAATTGGCTCTCTAGCTAATACATCTAAGTTGTATCCTCTACAACCATATAAGAACTTAGCTCGAGCTAAACTCATCATACTCTTAGCTACTATAGTGTAGTGTTTTTTCACTTCTCTAGAAATTTCGCCTAATGCAAAAGTTCTAGTAATATCTGTAGTTCCTTCGTAATAGTTTCCACCAGTATCAGTTAAGAACAAATGTCCCTTTGTAAGCTCTACATCAGACTTTGGTGTTGCAGAATAGTGCATCATAGCTGCATGATCTTTAAACGCACAAATTGGAGCAAAACTTTCCCATAGGTACCCTTCTTGTTCTTCTCTAAATGATCTCAATTTGTCAGATGCACTAATTTCAGTTACTGTATTTTTGCCAACATTTTGCTTTAGCCAATACATAAATTTAGTAATTGCAACTCCATCTTTTATATGAGCTTTTTCTATATTTGCAAGCTCAATATCATTTTTTATTGCCTTGAAAAGTGTTGTTGGATTCTCACGCTCTACTTTTTTAGTTGAAGTAGGTATGTTTTTATATAATGCATAATTTACTCTATCTGGATCTATCATTACAACATCTTCACTATTAAATGATTTTACATATTCATATATATCGTTATAAGGTCTTAATGTAACTCTATCTTTATCTAGTGATGATTTTACTTCGTTGTTCAAACGACTTTGATCAATAAATAATTCAACACTTTCTAAACCAACTACTGCATAGCAAAGAACTAAAGGAGAATACAAAACATCGCTACCTCTTACATTTAATAGCCATGCAATATCATCTAAGCTTGTGATTACATGATGGCTAGCTTTATTCTCTCTCATTACTTCTCTTACTCTTTTTAATTTTGAAGCTCTTGATTCCCCTGAATATTTTTCATCAAGTAAAAATACAGGCTCTTTTGCAATCTCTGGTCTGTTTTCCCATACCTTATCTACTAAGTCATGGCTATATTCAATACCTACATTTTTGTATTCGAGTTGCTTTACAAATTCATTGCCTTCGCCCATAGCCATAAGTCTTCCATCAAAACCTAATGTCCCGTTTTGAGGCATCTTCTCTTCTATAAACTCATTTACTGTAGGCACTCCTGGATTTCCCATCTTGAATAGCTTAATACCACTTCCCTCTAATTGCTTTTCTGCTTGAAGAAAATATCTACCGTCTGTCCAAAGACCAGCTTCGTCTTTAGTTATAACTGCAGTTCCAGCTGATCCTGTAAAACCGGTTACAAAAGCTCTAGCCTTAAAAAATTCACCAACGTATTCACTTTGATGATTATCTGCTGACGGTACTACGTAAGCATCCATACCATTTTGATTCATTAACTCTCTAAGTTTTGAAATTCTACTTTTTACACTTTCGCCCATCTTATTCCCCTCGCTTTCAAATAATAATTCTAAAAATATGACCCCACCTTATTCATCCAGTTTCATAACATTTATCACTTTTCTGTTGCAAAAAATTTTATAATACTGAAATTTTATAAGTTTCACTGTAATTATAGTATTAATTTTCAAAAAATTCAACCGTTAATCCGATTACATATTTTTAATATATTGAAATTATTATTTAGATTTCCATTAAATTATTATTGCTCATTTTTCTTTTATATTTAATTTTTTGAATACAAAAACAGGTGCTTTTTTCAAAAATAAAATTAAAAACTTATTTTTGAAAAAAGCACCTGCAAATATTATATTTCTATTTAATTATATATTTTTTTAAACTCTGAAAATATATATCGTACATTTGGTCAAAATTTATATCCAATGGATGATTTTTTAATTTTCCCTTATTCTCCATCATAGAATTTGCATAGTCCCTTAATTCACTTTCATCAATTTCTAAATTAATATCTCCAAACAAGCTCTTCAAATATATTCCAAAATTTTCTATGCTAGCAAATCTCATCAAATTTATTATATCCTCTACTTTATAAAGCGATTTTGAACAATTTAAATACTCTGCTAAAAGAATCCCATTGGCCATACCATGTTTCAATCCCTTATTATATGTGAGTGCATAACCCATTCCATGAGGCAATGATGTCCCCGATTGAGCAATTACTATTCCTGCCAATGTCGATATCCATAATAATTTTTCTCTTACATCAAAATCAAACGCCCTTTTTTTAATACTATCTTTTACTTCTGAAAACAGTCTCAATCCTTCTCTTGCAAATATATCACTCATGAAATTCGATTTAGATGACAAATATCCCTCTATCAAATGTGAAAGTGCATCTATTGAAGTATTTATAGTAACTTCATCTGGTGTTGTCATCAAATAGCTAGCATCCAAAAATGCTACTTTAGGAAATACACTCTGATTGAAATTTCTCTTTGTTTTCGCTCTATGGTCTGTAAGTATAGCATATTGAGTAACTTCTGTACCTGTACCCGCTGTAGTCGGAACTGCTATAAGTGGTATTGAATTTAAATTTGGAGTATCAAATATGTCCTTAGCATCCATGTCTAGATTAGCTAATAATATAGCCACTGCTTTTCCAGCATCAATGGGTGAGCCTCCGCCAATCCCAACTATGAAATCAACATCAAATCTCTGCGCTAATTTCCTTGCTTTCTCGACTGTTTCAATGCTTGGATTTTCTTCTACTTCATCAAATATAAAATAATCTATTTTACTCTTTTTCAAAGCAAATTCTACATCGCTTAGCGAACCATTTTTCTTCGAAGAAGATCCCCCAGTAATAATCATCGCTCGTTTGCCATGTTTTCCAAAAATCTCATATTTATCACAAATAATATTTTTACCAGACAAAATTTCAACCGGCATAGAATAGTTAAACGCTTTCATATCAAACATCTGCTACTCAAAATATGGACAAATCTACCCATATCGAGATTATTCCCTGTTCAGCGTGTCTGATTTTGTGACTGCAGGAGTACACTACTCTCATTTGCTATAACACTCCGAGGGCGTAAATTCCGAACTAGCCATCCGTACATACTTACAACAGCTTTATCATGCTATTTTGTAAGTTTTTGCATCTCTAAGATTAATACTTGCTTGTAGATCCCTGTCAATAACTAAACCACATTCATTGCAGATATAAACTCTATCAGAAAGTTTTAAGTCTTTCTTTATGTGCCCGCAACATGAGCATAGTTTTGATGATGGATACCACCTATCTACAATCCGTATTTC